>QKMY01000072.1 GCA_003242895.1 Candidatus Margulisiibacteriota bacterium | reverse complement strand
CCTCACGATGGACACCCTTGTCTTGAGCTAATGGTTGGCACTATCAACCCCCATATCGGACTTTCACCGACTAGAAAGCGCCCATGCTGGGCGCACATACAGTAAAAAAGCGCTCGAAAGAGCGCTTTTTTTATCATACACTGACATGGGTACTGCAACGTTACCCTACGAACGCCAATGCCCAGATTGCTTGCGGACGCATGTACATCTGCGCGATGTAATTACCCTTTCCATCAAAGGATTCAGGTGTCCTGAAAGCAAATCCACCTTCATAGATAGTCTTCTGAAGGGAATCCAGAATAGACTGTCCCTGAACTTTCTTGTTTAACAAATAGTAGTAGGAACTTATTCCGTAATTCACACCGGTCCAGACATCATTTCCCTGCGGGGTAAAAACATCATCACCAGCTCTCGTTCGACCATTAACCATGCCAAATTTTCCAGAAACAAAATCAAGGTAGTTATGTTGATAAACAAAGTCTAGAATTCTGGTCTCATTACTTTCAGGGATCACCAATGGAAGATTACAGAACCGCAAATACCACTGCCCCGCTAACTGATCGGACATTACATCATTAAGGGTTTCGTCATAATTGAAAAAATCTTTATTCCATAGTTTACTATTAAGAGAACCCAGCCCTTTTTCGAGAATAGAATCTACCTCACGATTGTAATCACCGATTTGAAAAGACATCTCTTTATAAGCAACAAGAGCAGATAACCATAAGATAGCGCAATATGCAGAGGATCCTTTCATCGTCCAGTTATCATAGGTCTGGTCAGGCCATCCATCGTTCTCAGGTAAGCCGTCATCATCACGATCAAACTGCTTATAATAGGTAAATGCTTCTTTCACTGCGGGCCAGCAATAGTGTAGGAACGCAATATCTTTTGTATAGTAATAATTACGATAAATCATAAGTATAAATTTGGGATTAAGGTCTTTCCAGAGATTAGGATTCTGAAAACAATAGGAATTTACTTTCACAAAAGGATTCTCTTCAAACGAACCCAGGTCATGAGGACAGGCACCCCGGCGTTTTCGATATCCCAGATATTGATTATCTTTTTCAACTGTCTCAGCCGAAGCCAATGAGCGATGTGCCAAGTAACCGGAATTGAACTTGATAACGGAATTGTCCTCAATAGCTATCGTATCTGCAAACTGTTTCATCACCTGCTTCTCTAACTCAGGCCAGCCATAGAGCAGCGCCCATGAGCTATAATACCTGACATCTAACGTCTCGTAATAGGGATAATCCACGCACTCCAGATAACCGAACCGATTGGACTTCGCCTCCCAGAGAGTTCCGCCGTGAGCGAGATAGTACAGTTCATTTATCATCAGGGTCTTTATATCCTCTTCATATAAATAATTATTCCAGATTTTTTCCTGCCATTCGTCAATCTTGTAAAGTATCCATTCCTTTTTCTCAAAAAGCTCTTTGATCAAAGTATCCAGATTCGATTGATCAGGACACATATATTCTGTATATTTACGAAAGAACCTCTTAGCACCATCAAAACATATCTCTGGAATATCCCAAACAGCATAGAAATCAATCGTTTTTTTCTCTAAAGGTTTCAACGTTATTTTCCAACTGACCACAACATTATCAATATCATCAACGCACTTACTAATTACCTCCGAAGAGTATATTCCAAACTCTTCCTTCACATTATTTGAACATACCTTAGACAGCGAAACCAAATGTTCAGATCGCTTTATTATTGCAGGAATCAAAGAAGGAATAAATTCATAATGAAGCTTGTCATCCTCAACAACTCTATTATATTTTCTATCGAGAATATCAGTTAATGTAAACTTTATTTCATAGGTAAGATTGTGGTCTTCATCATTGTTGAGCTCAACAATAAATATTCCCACAGGATAGCTTGTATACCGATATTCATCCATTATAATTGGTGTGTATTGGAATAGCTTCATGGACGTTGACATCCCAACAGGGAAGTTCCACTGGGCACAAGGATACAAAGCGCTATACTCACTATCAAGATAATCTAATGTGGCAGTATTCCCTTCAGATTCATAGCTAAATTGAAATCCCATAGAAAAATCTTGTTCAAAGCAATGCTTCCCCGGATCAAGATGCCAGCAATTCCAGCTCCCTGACGGCGAAATACCAATGGTCCCGGCACCAAAACCACCGATAGGAACACCGTGAGGAAAAGTATCCAGCATCGGGCTTCCGAATCGATGAGATTTTGGATTGATCGATATCCAATCCCTGACAGACTTCTTCCATGTGCTTTTTTCGATCATCATAAACAGTGCCTGCTTTCATATTATAATATCCAGTCTGCGCGGCTATAAGTTAGCATTCTATATTCTTTTTACAGAAATAGTTAGCCCCTTTTCCTTTACACTCCTAATATTATAGTGCAAATATGAAACACAACAAAAAGGTATCTGGAAAATATTGATAAAAACAAAATTACCGAGTTCTACTACTGCAATGTCTGCGGAAAGGTTTATTGGAAGGGGAGCCATTATGACCATATGCTCGACTTCCTCAAAAAACATATTCAAAACATTCAACTTCGTAGTAACACTTAAAACACTAAACTCGTTTTGCCTTGCAACAACAACGTCTCCCAATAAGGATTGGCATTATATTCAAACTCGGAACGTAAGGAGCAATTAACATAACCGGCAACGTAGTCGACATTAATTATCGTCTTCTCCAAATGTTTCTCACTTCCGGAATAAGAACGGCTAAGATTATAAGAAAAGTTAATCGAGAGTCCGGGACAGGGCATCCAATATGATTCGATTGAAGGAACGTAGGAATATGTACGACTACCGTAAAAACGATTATGTTCTTGAACGGACGCTAACGCTGCCGTAAAATTAAAATCACGGGAAAAATCATATCTGCCCGATGATTTAAGCGATATGGTATCAATTATCTCATTCCTGGTAGGATTATTATTAATTTCCGTTGACTGTCCATTCTTATACTCAAGCCCACAAGATAACTCCCGTGTAACACGGAATTTTGTTTCGAATTCAGAAGATAGAATTCTATTGCTTTGCTCTTGCGACAACAGATTGTTTGAAGTACTAATTGTGTCGTAGAGCGCCTTCGTTGCCGAACTATAACTATTTCTATATATCATATCGATATTTCTTAGTGGCTGATAAGTTGCATAATACAAGTAAATATCTTCTTTAGCAGTGCTTTTAATTATTCTTGTATCAACAGTTTTTCTATCCCATTCATACCCGGTATCATTTTTAATATTCAGAGCTATTTGTAAATTTTTAAGAACAGAAAGATTAATTTTAGCTTGATTATGAATTCGCTTTTCTACACATAATTTATTCTTAGGATAAATTGTATATTTGGGACTAATAGTATACTGAATTCTACATATTGAAACCGGATTCGCCCGGAAGGTAAAACTTCCGTCATGTTTACTAACATCTTCTTTTACCAGAGGTGTTTCTTCCACCAAATACTGCAAGGTATATTTCCCGTTAGAAGAATAATTTTTATCTATAAATGCATCGTAATTAAGATAGGCAAAGGTTATCGGCTCTAGATTCGATTGTTGTTTCCGATCAACTTCTCCATCAATTGCAAGATTTGTTAAAAGTTTTGAATTTGCTTTCAAGGTATAGTGTTGCGAGTTATAGCTAATACCTGATTTCGTTCGGTAATCAGAAAAGCTACCCCTACCAGAAACTGTCAGACCGTCATTGCTAAATATATTTGATATTCCATACGTTACTTTTGAAAAATTATTTATAGAGGTAACGTTATCCTCGACTTCAGAGTACTGTCCTGAAAAATTAGTTTTTATCCCAAAAAGAGAAAACCCGGCATTCAGTGATTGTTCATTATTATTCTTATCACTTCCCTGCCCATTTTCATTCTTATTATTATAGTTGTATTCAAGAATACAATCCTTATCAAGCGCCCATGATACCGAATGTTTATACATATCTGTAGCAATAAGGTGCTGCCGCAACAGATTCTTATATATCATAATTTTGATGCGGGAAATAGGAGTATACCCGACACATCCGTAATAATTCCTATATCCCTGATTAAAATCCGGGTTACCGATGGACCGATAACTCTCACCAACTCTCGTAGCTTCCATATCGACAGAGAAGGGATTACTTTCATAGAGTATCTTCGAATAAATGGCCCCTCCCTGTATCAAACCTGTACGTTGCAGCACATTTGGATTATATCGTGACCAAGCCCCCTGGATATCCAGAGCCATGTCCTTATTAATTTTCTTTTTAGCATTAACCCCCAGCACAATATGCTCTGTAGCATTAATACTTGTCTGGTCGGCAAGCTCAGCTTCATCAGCATCTCGAATAAATACCGCACCGATTTTTTCTTCCTGCCCGTAACCCAACATCACACTATTCAATGTTCTTTTAAATAACGATAGTGAATACTCATAAGTTACATCAACTTTTTCTAAGGGCTCAATTATCTTATTAAGAAAGCTTAGTTTTCCAGACAGATAGTCAATGTCATAATCTTTTCCCCGAACTTGCTTTTGATCATTCACTCTAACTAATTCGCTCCCAACAATTACGGGAGCAGAAGATAAATGAAACGGTCCCTGGCTGCTGTTTCCATAAAAGCTGTCTTTTTTATTGACACCTTTGCTCGTCGAATTTATATACAAAAAGTTAGTATTACCAGTTACAGATTCCAGCTTAAATCCATTAAGCGTTTTGCTAAAAAGAGCAAATTTGTTATCATTCATTGAAACCTTGTACTCACCGAAAACGAATTCGAACAGTTTATTTTTAAGCTCTAAACTAGCCTTTCTCTCTTCAGGATTAGATTGAGAACTATCGGAAATATCAACATTAATCTCATTTCCATAAGCTTTACCATTGACCTTGAGCAATAAACTTTCTTGTCTGGAATACCCTTTTGTAAAATCTGGTTTATTACCTTTCATGCTTTTGTTGATAAAAGTTAGACTCTTATTACCTTTAATAGCTATATCAGGTTTATCCGTAAGACTAATAGCTCCCCAAAAGAATTCGTTATTATTGTTAGAGTAAAAATCTTGAGTATTTTGATTTGTCGCTAGCGGGGTGGTTTTTACAAAAAGCCTGCGCAACCAATGCCGGTCTGAAACAGAGTGAAGAAAAATTGGGTCTAGTGAAGGAAGTCCAAACTTTTTTTTTTAGAATAAAACGAATTATCACCTTCGAATTCTATTGATTCAATTTGTCGCTGTTCCAATATAGTGATACGCTTTTTTAATTCATTTCGATTTTCTTCAGTTTCCATATTTTTATTAATCAGCTCAATATTTTGCTGCTCTAGTCTTAATATAATTTTTTCTAATTTTTCTAACTTATCCATAATATCGGAAGTATTTTTTTCGAACAGGATATTTTTTTCTTCTTGAAACTTATTTTTTTTTTCAAGTTCAGTAGCTAGTTGATCAACTTTCATCTTACTCTCTTCGATTACCTTAACTTTTTTGTTGAATAGTTCATCTTTATTCTTTATTGCTTCGGCTTCCTGAAGTAGTTTTGATTTCCCTTCAACAATTTGCTTAGTCTGCACAACTAACTGCTTATAAGAATCTTTAATTGCTTCAGTTTCTTTTTTGATATGCATATTACTTGAGATAATCAATTGCTCAATTGCAGCTACTTCTAGCTTTCTACTCTCAACGTCGCCAAGCATTTTATTCAAACTTGCCCTGTCCTCTTTAATTTTTTGTTGCTCACGAGAAATTAGATTTTCTTTTTCTTTAAGCTTTTCATTCTTCCGGGTAATCTCGGTCTGCTTATCTTGATATAATTTTGATTTCTCTTCCTTTTCTTTCTTATAATCATTTTGCATTTTATAAATTTGGACTTCTCTCTCGGAGATAACAGCTTCTTTCTGCATCAACACTTCTTGAGTCTTTTTGATGCTTTCTTTTTCATCATTAATGATCAGTTGATTTTTACTTAACGTTTTATTAAGTATGTCGATATCTTTTTCTTTCTGTTCCAGATTATCTTTCTTTTCGAAAACAATTTTTTCCTGAGCTTTAAGTAATTGCTCTTTTTCAAGAATTTCCTGCTCTTTCTTTATAAGTTCGACTGCTTTAATATCAACTACCCTTTTCTTTTCATTAACCTGAAACTCTTTTCTTGCTATCTCATTTTTTTCATTTAATAAGGTAGATTCCTTCGTCTTCAAGTCTTCCTGTTTTTTTCCTAGAATTTCCTTTTCAGATATTAAGGTAGTCTCTTTTTGTTTGAGCGACGTTTCTTTTTCACCCAAGCCTATTTCTTTATCATTGATTTTGCTTTCTTTAACAGCCAATTCCTTTTCACGGACTTTTAATAATTCCTGCTGTTTGTTAAGAGAATTTTCTTTATTTTTAAGTTCAATTAACTCCTTCATTATTTTTTCTTTTTCAGACTTGTATATATCCAAGTCTTTCTTCAATCGCATTATCTCGTAGTTACCAGATGAAATCCGGCTCAGCTTTTCTTCAAGAGTTTTGATTTTCTCTTCAAGAAAAGTTTTTTGATATTCCGCTAAGGTGTTATCTTCCCGCAAATGCAGTATTTGCGCATTAAGGTCATCTTGTTTGGAGGTTAACTTATTTACGGCAACGTCTTTGAAGCCGTTAGGATGACTGCTTTTGACAATATAATATTTCACAGGTAAGATTATTGGCTCTGAATTATTATTGTTATTTATAATTAATTTGGCGGTGTAGCCTCCCTCGAAAGAACTTCGTTCTACAATATGAACACCATTCCACGCACCCGGTCTAACCTGCTTCAAATTTACACGCTCAGAGGAAGAAAAAACCACAGAAATGCGAGAGGCATTTATATCCGTAAACACTTTGATATCCAGCTGATCACCAGCTGTGATCGGGGATGGAGATAATTTTATATCGATATTGCCTGCATGAAGAAATGCAGGAATAAGCAACATAATCCAGAGAACGACTGTAAATGTTGAAAAGGCATTAAATAATTTCATTATTTCATTATTCATAATAATATATTAATCGTTATATTAATAAATAAATTTCGCATAATTATAAAATTTTATTTTACAAAACATATTTTTTTTTTACTTTACAAAAAACATATTAATTATAAAATAATTATTTATTAATTAATTGCATTCATAATCTTACCTTAATTAAATTAAGCCATTAAAGAAACAAGCCGATTAATTACAGCAGATATTTACAAAATGAAAATACTTTACGTTAATTTAATCAATATATATTACACTAAATAGAAAAAAATTAATACATATAAATTTATTGATAATTGGGTCAGGGCAGCCTACAATGACGTAAATTATCGCCCCACCCGCCGGAAGAATAATAGTTTTATTTAAGGAATAATGTCATTACCCTGCTCTAACAATTAGAGAAGGCTTTCAAGACACCTAAACACAGGTAGTCGATGGAATATCTTGTGGAACTACTGAAATAATAAGTCTGGAAGGTTTTCATTTATTTTAATATCATCATAAACCACGTAGACTTTCATCTTCTGTCCGTTCACCTCGATTGAAGAGTCCATTGATTTAAGAATTGGAATGTTATTTATCATGATATACTGCATATCAGAATCCAGCATCGGCTGCCCGTCTTTTCTAAGCATAGTCATTTTTGATATTGTATAATCTTTTTTATTCGCGACAAACGTAATAGTTCCGATACTATCCTTATCTGCTGCAACTTTAGGTGTTCCCTTTATAACAAGCGATGAGCCATTTTCATCGAGCACCATATTAAATTTGTCCAGATAACTCAGAGGGCTTTTTTCAGCCATATCCATACTTTCACCGATTTTAGGTAATTTGGTCTTCTGCCCGTCTGCTCCGATCATTATTACTTCATTACCATTGTAAATAGTAGTTTGCTTCATAGGGTTAATTGCCTCAACTCTGATTTTAGCTATTCCTTTTTTGTAATATTTTGCTTTCTGAATAATCTCTCTGGCGATTGCTGAAGATCGAATCGTCGTCGTCATCATAGCTTCAAAAGAGTGTATCTTATCCTGATTTTCTTTGACTTTTAATATAAACTCGTCAACAGTTATAGCTTGAGCCACTGACAGCAAACCTATTATGAATGCGAATATACTAACAATAGTTTTCTTCATTTCTTTACTCCTTCAAATTCTGCAACATTATTCACAGCAAATAGATTCAAAATTGATTCATTATCTGGCTTAATAATACCCTTTTCAGTAATAATACCAGCAATATATTTCGATGGAGTCACATCAAAAGACGGATTACAGGCCCTGGACTTTACAGGCATTATCCGAACTCTCGAAAAATTGCCGTTGTCAGACCATCCATGAACATATGCTACTTCATCTTCACTTCGTTCTTCTATCGGAATATCTTTTCCGGAAAGACAGCTTAGATCAAAAGTTGACATAGGCGCAGCAACATAAAACGGTATACCAAATTCTTTTGCCACGATAGCTTTCTCATAAGTACCGATCTTATTTGCAACATCACCATTCGCAGCTATCCTATCAGCGCCGACCATCATCATAGAAACGCCTTTCGACATATAATAGGCTCCTGCATTATCAGGGATAACTCGATGAGGAACACCTTCCTCTGCTAGTTCCCACGCCGTCAAATTACTTCCCTGGCATCGAGGTCTCGTTTCATCAACATAAACAAATATCTGCTTTCCTTGTTGCTTCGCATGATAAATAGGAGACAAAGCGGTCCCCCAATCAACACAAGCTAACCAGCCGGCATTACAATGAGTCTCAATAATATCGCCATCTTTTATTAATTCAGCGCCATATTCACCTATTTTTTTACAGGCGTCAGCACTCTTGTTTGCATATTCCTCCGCTCGATTGAACACTATCGATTTTATTTTTTCCAAACTTGTTTCATCCTTAATGACTTCCATTACATAGTCTATGGCGGTAAACAGGTCCTTAGCTGTCGGACGGGTATTCTTCAAACAAATTTCGGCTTGTTTAATATACTCACCAAAATTACTGCTGTTCGCAGCATTAACTGCCTGCACAATTCCATATGCAGCAGCAGCGCCTATTGCCGGAGCTCCGCGAACAATCATATCTTTAATCGCCTTAGCTGTTTCCTGGTAATTGGCTGATGTCTTAATCTCAAACTTATGAGGAATGAGGGTCTGATTAATTAGTTTAACTACCCCTTTTTCCATCCAGACTGTGCGGTAGTGTTTATTCTTTACTTTCACGGACGACTCCTATCATATTCATTGTGTTCCGATATGTTTTTGCTGACATAAGGAATCAAAGACCTCAGCTATAATACTACCTAACCATTTTTTTTTGCAACAAATATTATTCATTTATTATCTTTTTATAGGGCCCTCAAACTCAAGTACTCGTATGCACCTCCAGCAAACTAATTCGTATATTACAACTACAGAAAACCAGTTAGTTGAAACTGAGCAATTAATCCCTTATACTAAAAAAAACAATGAAAAGACGAAATTTTAAATGAAAAAAGAAATAGAAACAATAATCTTTGATTTTGGTGAAGTGCTGGCACATCTTAACTTCCCACACTGGATTGAGATTATGCAGCAAATTAACCCTGACATAGATCAATCATCATTTGATATTCAACACCACAGATTAAATACCCTTTTCTCAAAGGGGCTCATCTCCGGGGACGAAATGGTCAATGAATATAGATTATTTCTAAATAGACCTATGATGTCGATTCAACAGATTAAACGTATTCACAATTCCCTTTTCATTGATGGCAAAATGAGAACAGTTCAACTGCTTCCTCACCTTAGTCAGCGATATAAGCTCTATGGATTATCAAATACAGATCCCTGGCATGTAGAATATTTAACCTCGTTAATGCCTGGTCTTTCTGAATACTTTGTTGATAAAATATATTCTTACGAAGCTAAATCACTTAAACCGGAAATCGAAATATTTACATATTTCCAGAAACGGACTGGTATCATTTTTTCGAATACAATCTATTTTGATGATTATGCACCGAATATCGAACGAGGGATTTCACTCGGTATTAACTCAGTATTGGTAACCGGAGAAGAGCAACTTTATAAGTATATATCTAATACTTTGTTAAAGTAATAATGGCATTGCGGAGATAGAACCAGCTACTCGTATTTTTCTAAATTACAGGAGTGTTAGTCTTCGATCGCGTATTTTACTTCGTTCTCATACATATGCCAGATACCACAAGGACAAACTCCTTGGCAGATACCGCAGCCAATACACAATCTGCTATCAGAAATATACTCATACGTATTATCATCATGAACCACTCTTCGGATAGCACCTTCAGGACATGATTCAAGACACATTTTGCAGTCTCTACAAGTTCCGCAGCTTATACAGCGATTATAATCATCTTCGGGTTTGGGAAGAGTATCAACATTGCATTTATGAAAATATTCTAGAGACAAAGACTCAGAAGGTACAACTTTTGGCTTTGATTTCAAGGTATATTCAGTATTATTAAATAACGAGTTAAGATAGAGAGCTACTTCCCGTCCGTTAGCAATAGCATCTATCAATAAGCCTTGCTTAGATACATCACCAATAGCATAGACATTGCCTTCAATATTGAAATGCTGACCAGTACTAATAAAGCCTCTCGCTAACGTAACATCAGAAATAAAATCAAGCATAGGAACTTCGCCGATTGAAATAACTACCGTATCCGCTTCAATAAAACTTCCGTCTTCAAGAAGAACACCCTTGTCAGTTATTTCTTTGGTCATTACAGGGTATCTCAGTACCGCCCCTAACTTTTTGACTGCTTCAATTTCGTGTTCGAACGCCATAGGCTTAACAACATCTATACCGGTCACTAATTCTGCGCCGCATTGATACGCTGCTGACATAACATCCATACCTGCATTTCCGCAGCCGATAACAACCACTTTCTTGCCTAGATCAGGACGATCCCCTTTATTAACTTTTTTTAAAAAATCCAAGCCTTTAACAAGTTTTTCGCTGCCCTTCCATGGAATAACTTTGGGGGTATGAGCTCCAGTTGCTATAATAACTGCATCATAATCTTTTTTTAATTGAGCAAACTTATCTTTATCAATTTTGCTATTGGTTTTTATTTCTACACCGATTTTTTTTATTCTATCCACTTCTACATCTAATATAGCTTTTGATAATCTATGATCAGGAATAACTTGTGCAATTTTACCACCGACAAGCGAATCTGCTTCGAAAACTGTCGCATTGTGCCCTCTTAGAGCTAACATCCATGCAGCAGTGAGCCCGCCGACACCAGAACCGATGATAGCAACCCGTTTATCGGTTTGTCTCGGAGGTTTGTCAACTTTAACTTCACCGGATAATAAACCTAACCCTTTTATCTGTGCAGGATAATCAATATTACATCGAGTACATGCCTGCATACATAAATTAGGACAAACATTTCCACATACCGAAGCTGGGAACGGAGTGTATTCCAATATGATATTATAAGCTTCTTTGAAATCTCCGTTACGCATTAGGTTGAAACGGGTCTGCGATGGTATACCTGCCGGACAGTTCCACTCACAGGGAGCAGCGTATTTTGCGTTATCCCATTCAGGTTTTCTTAGTCGCCAATGTCCGCTGTTAACGAGTCCATTAACAATGTTATCATCAGGAAAAACATCTCCGAATATTCCACCTTCAACCCATTGTGCTTTACGAAAATCTTCAATACCTGCCTTTGTTTTTTTGCTTCTGTCTTCAAATGACTTAGAGACAATTTTTTTCCACTCTGACATATCAATAAGCTTAGAAGCTAATTCGCTACGTCCGATTTTTGACAGGAATACTGGAATTCCTTTCTGTAAAAAAGCAATATCTTGTTCTTCAAGGTCTGCAATCTTAACATCTTTCTCATATACTCCATTGACCTGTCCACGAAAATAAACCGTCCCGCCGACCATACCAACACAGGCTCTATCGCCAAGAACAGAATCAAATCCTTCACAGTCAAATCCACAAACAATCGCAGTTCCGCCACCCATGAATTCAAAGGAAAAACTACCGGTATTTTTGAGTACCCAAAACTCAGGAACATCGTATGCAGGATCATGTTTCATAAGAGAACCTGATCGAGTCCCGGTTCTTCCTCCCACATATATCTTCCCAGAAGCAGCACAGTGCGCAGTAGTATCGCCGCCATCACCTTTAATAGTAATAATTCCACCGGCATTGAGCCAACCTACGTCTGCAGGAGCTGACCCTTCAACAACAACCTCTGTGCCTTCAAGACACATTGATCCTACCCGTTGACCAGGATTATGAACAATAAATTTTATAGGATTTCCGTCAGTAGTCCATAGAGGGCCACCGATATCATGTTGTCCGGAAGCAAACACTTCAAATTCTGTTTCTCCATTAGCCATTTGCTCATAAATAATTTGAAGTAATTGTTGCGTTGATAATCGATTATTACCTTTAACGGTTTCTATTTTAAACATATTGTTCTCCCTAACACGCGTAATTGATCTTTAATTTGTCAGCGACAGCAGTATCAATTGATACAAGAGCATCACTTCGACCAACAGGAAGTGTGCTGTTGCCAATAGGCGCCATTAACTTTTTCATTTCTTCATCGGCTGCAAGAACATAATTAACTATGTTCTCAGCTGCTTTATCAACATCAAGCCGCTTCACTAATCGAGGATCCTGAGTAGTAATACCAGCTGGACATTTACCGGTATTACAGGCATTACATCTACCTTTTTCATTTCCTACACACCCCATGATCTGGAGTAATATTTTTCCAATAAAAACGCCATTTGCACCAAGACAGATCATCTTAAATGCGTCAGCCGCAGCATTACCGGTCATACCTATTCCACCGCCAGCCCATAAAGGGATGTGTCCTTGTCTCCCTTGAGCAACCGCGTCCAAATAGCATTCCCTAAGTCTGGAAACAATCGGATGACCTGTATGATCAAGGCTCACTTCATTAGCAGCTCCTGTTCCACCTTCGATACCGTCCAGAAAAAAACCTCCGACAATATGATATGGATCTCGAAGCAGATTGTTATAAACAGATACAGAGGACGCCGATGCGGCAACTTTGATAGCCACAGGGACTCTGAACTTAAAAGCTGCATTGAAGGATAAGAACATCTTTTGTACCGACTCTTCAATACTATAAAGCCCTTGATGATTGGGTGGAGATAAAAGATCAGATTTAGGAACACCTCTGATTGCTTGAATATGAGGAGCCACCTTAGCTGCCATAAGAAGCCCGCCGTCTCCCGGCTTAGCTCCCTGCCCTATCTTAATCAGAATCCCGGCAGGATCCTCCTGCATCAATGGCATCGCTTTAACAATTCGGTTCCATCCAAAATGACCAGAAGCTATCTGGATAATCGAGTATTTAAGATATTTAGATTTCAACAGGCGTACCGGCATACCGCCTTCACCGGAACACATTCTTACCGGCAAACCTTTTTTCTCATTGAGGTATGCAGTAGCTATACAGATAGCTTCCCATGCTCTGGTTGATAACGCACCTATCGACATATCGCCGAAAATCATCGGATAAATCAATCTGACAACAGGAGTCTTTTTTGAGAACTCTATTTTGCCGTCTTTAACCGTAACAGGTATTTCATCAGGAGCTAGTATTCTACCGAAGGGTGCCCTAATATCAAATGTATGCCTTGCAGCATCAAGAGAAGGATCAGTCATCTGTGATATTCTGCCGACGACAATCTTATCAAGGGTCCTTCGTTCTTTAACATCTTGCAGATTTGTTCTGCCGCCGCGTTTAATAGTACCGTTTTTCCGGGCGATAAATTCGAATCGAGAATCAACATTTCTTTCCGGATAAATAGCATTATTAGGACAAACTTTTTCACACATGCCGCAACCGACACAATGGGTTGAAACACCGTTTTTCTGTTTGATAACGGTAACGGTTGTATGGGTTTTCATTGGTTCCGGCTGCGGAGCTTCCGAAATAGTTCGCGTCCTGCGTTCCATTTTGGCCTCAATAGCACCAAACGTACAAGTTGCTACACAACTTCCGCATTGCGTGCATCTTTCAGGATCATACACAATCTTCCAGGGAAGATCATTCGCTGTTTCATCAAGTGGTCTTACTGTTTGCACCTTGATACCTCCAAGTTATTGTCAATAAATACGATCTCTCTCTCTCCAGGATAAATGTCCGATTCCTGATTGCGCTCAGGCATAATAGCATTAATGCCGCAGACTTCTGAAGAAATAACGATCTTTCCCTTTGTGCAGCCAACAACAACCGGACGGAGCTTTTTGGCATCACAACAAGTAAACATTCCATTATCAGGAAGCATCCCGATAATAGTGTTAGGACCATTTATTTCAAGATGCGCTAATGATTGCCTTAGTACATTAAGAACCTCTTTATCCTCTCTTTTTTCTATATCTTCAAAGGAAATAGGAGTTATTACATGTTTGTAATACGATAGAGGCCATTTTAATTCATGATGTAAATAATGAAGAGTATAAAGAAAACATTGTGAATCGGATTCGAACCCGAGATACCCTCTATGAAGGTTCTGGAGACATTCCTTATTCTTCTGATAGAAGGTATTCTCTCCATTGGCACATAATGTGTATCCCTGAAGAAAAAAAGGATGCGCCGCATAACGAACAATTTTGTAATTGGTATTTTGACGGCACTGAACAACGATGTTTTTTGCGGTAAGCTTATCATCTTTTTCCCAAAGGTCGAAATAGATACCGATGTCTTTTGGATTGCCGATTTCTTTCAAGGTAAGCACGTCAGGCCAGAAGGAAAAAACATAACCTTCATTATTAGCTTCTAACAATTTTCGCAATTCGAGCCTTGTATCTACAAGGAAATTGCTCTTTTCTTCTTCAGTTAAAACTTGAATTGTTTTGGGATAATCATAATTTTCAAAATGGTAATGTTGCATTTTTTGGACATCAAGTCCAGGATGATCTTTTCTTCGTGGCGACCAATGGTACGCTAACGTGAATCCTTTTGAACTCAAAAATTCCGATACGATTTTCACACCCTTATCATTACATGTATAGGATATTAATGGTTTATCTTTATAATCCTCGAACACTCCATACAAATCTTGCATGACCATAGCAAAACCTGAATTGTCGTGACCTTTCTGCTGAGGAAGCATTAGATATAACGCCTCAGATGGATGTACCGGCGTTTTAGATTTTATCGCTCCAATACGACACATAGTATATCTCCTAAATATTATTTCAAAGGTATGGAATAGGCTATACAAAGCTTAATAGTCAAAATATTTTAACATATACATAACTATCTTTAAATACCCAAATTATTCAAAAGAATTCAAGCTGACTCGAAAAATCCCTCCCCAAAAAGAAGAAGTGAACATAAAACAATTTGTAAAAACTCTTATAGATTTTTTGTTCTCTTTTTTTTAATAACAATTCCGATTTATAGAGGGGACGTTGAAATAATGAAATATAAATGGTAAAATCTTTTCGGTGCGGGGTGTGGCTCAGCCCGGTAGAGTACTCGGTTCGGGACCGAGGGGTCGCCGGTTCAAATCCGGCCACCCCGACCAGATTCCATTCCTAGCTTTATATAGCGGTTCAACATTGTAAAAGTTTCTTCCACGGTAAAAGCCTTTCCAACAATTTCATTAGTACTACCATCAATCAAAAGGAACGTCGGCACGCGCTCAATACCTCGGTTTGTTGCCAATTCGGTTGCGCCTAGATCAACACTTACATTAATTACCTTCCCCATTCCAGGCAGCAGGCTTTTCTCCGCAAACTCCTTCATTTCAGGACAACTCGGACAGGTATCACTAATAAATACCTCATAATAAACACCATTTACAAAAGTATTTACACTACTATCTTTCTCATCAATAATTAACGGACCATTATCAACATACGCTTCAATCTCTTCTTCAAGCGCATCCCCTAGCTCAACAAATGCTTGTTCTTCAACATTATTCGATATCTCAGCATCTTCTTTTGTCTCAGCATTCCCACTAAAGCTAACATCAAAAAAAGACATTTGTTCCGATTTCTTTTTCATAAACATGCTCCTTCTTCTTTTTACCTCTTATTATTTTATAACTCTTATTTTCAACAAGTAAACAACTTTTTTTGCAAAATCAATATCACTTCGTTATAATTAGCATATGATTACAGAAATATGTAAAAACAACTTCATTGATGCCCACACAAAATGCTGGAACTGCAATCAAGAAATATCAAGCATAGACAGTTACTGTAAATATTGCGGCAAAGGCCAGGGGAAAAACATTTCCTGGCAATATAAGCCATGGGGCATTATATTTCTCACGGTCTGCGCACTCGGACCATTCACTATTAAATATGTGTGGAAAACCCCGCAATTATCCAAAAGAGCTAAAATAATCTATACCTTCTTAATTATTGCAATTACCATCTATTTTTTCAATAAGCTCTATACATCAGTCAACGAATATTATGCGCTAGCACTACAGCTGATCCCTCAGTAATATCGCTATTAACTAAAACCAACTAACACTCCCTTCCTGCCATTTAATTGCACCATCATATTGGAAACCTTATCTCTATTTTTCCCAATACAAGTTAATCCATAAAACACTCGATATTGAGGTCAAGGGAGAGGCAATTAATGAAAAGATGCAAATATTAATATTTTAAAATATATTAATTGGGGGAAACTGTAAAAAAAAGAGAAAAACCATAATGATTACATTATGAATAATGAATAAAAATATAAGGAGGAATTAATTATGAGTATGAAAATTGTAGAAAACAACCCACCAGTAGGGCCGGTAATAAAGGCAAAACCTAAAACAGAGACATTTACATCTATGTTTAATCCTGGTGCAGCTTATACTGCGACTATATCGCAAGAAGGTGTAGCAGCAACAGCCGGAACCGCAGCAAATCGAATAGAGAGTGAATCATCACCCGTTGTAATTTCAACGAAACCGAAAACCGAAAATAAGCCAGGAGGATTCTGGTCAAAATTAAGAGACACAATTACAAATAGTTTACACACTGCTGGCGAAGATATTAGGAATGCCATTAAATCTGTATCCAGCGCTATTATAAATGCAGCAAAAAGCATGTTTGCATTTTTAGGAGGAGACAAAAAGGTCGCAAACACAGATACGCCAACAGTTGCAACACCTGAAACAATGGAACCCCATTATAAAAATAAGCTACCTGGACTTTCAACAGAGGCTATTGATGAAATTAGAAAATCGTTAGACAAGGTCGCAAACACAGATACGCCAACAGTTGCAACACCTGAAACAAAGGAACCCGATTATAAAAATAAGGTACCTAGACTTTCAACAGAGGCTATTGATGAAATTAGAAAATCGTTAGGCAATGAACCTCATGATGAAAACAAGCTAGGTGAGAGGTTATTGAATGAATTAAAAAGTGAGAAGTTATTTTATGAATTAAAAAATCGTTAGATTAGGGGGGAAATTTAATAACAGCCCATCAAAACAAACACAATACTGAGAATTTTTTGATAATGTTAAAACATTGATATAAAAAATACTTTAGAGCAAAACACCAAGCGCCATCTTTGTCCAACGACTTAGATGGCTTTTTTATAAATACATCCGTATTTGCTTTTCACATCCACCAAATTATATAATAGAATACCTAAATAGAGATAGAAACACCTAACCTGGAATAAAACCCGGACTTATCTATATCTCCCAGATCAACACTCGCCGGCTTAATACGAGAATTAAATTCTTTCTCGCCATTAACTACCCGAACTAAGTAACCGGCTTCTCCATACCCCTGAAGAAAAGGTAAAATATCTTGTTTATTATTAACAAATGCGCCTATATAGGCATTTGCAGGAAGACCTATAAGATTCCCGGAACTATCTTTCCCGTAAAGAAGATCTACAAAACCAGCTAATCCGAATCTAAACCCAAACAGACTTTCATTGGTAAATACCTGCCCTTCCAAAGCATAAGAACTAACTTTAAAAGTATCTTCCCCAAAATTTTGCCCTGCAAAAGAAAATACTGCTGCCTTGATAGTAGTTTCTTCAAGTTTTGAGATAAGGACCCTGACAGAATAGGTATCGCTTATGCGAAACTCAGTCCCGGCACCAAAACCTTTATTATTAACATAGTTCGAGTAGATTCCATTAATTGTAATTAACGCTTGCGATGAGGTAGCAGAAATAAACGTGATCAGCAAAGCCAAAACCATACAGTTAATTTTCATAGCACCCTCCCTCAAAAAACCAACTTATGCTGGCAGGATTGTAGCATAAAATCCCCTGTTATCAACTCAGCCTTTTATAGCCTCGGATTATGTTTTTTTTACTGTCCCAGTGTAAAATAAAAAATCGCGCCTTTGCCTTCTTCGCCTTCAGCCCAGATCTCGCCGATATGTTTTTTCACTATAGCATGTACAATCGCCAATCCTGTACCATATCCATCGCTCTCGGAAAGAGCTCCCTGAAGTCTATAAAAGGGCCGAAATAACTTATCGGAATATTCATTCTTAAAGCCTATACCATTATCTTTGATGTAGTAGATTGTTTTATTGTCTTTGGTAATTGCACCGAACTCTATATTGAACTGCGGTTTATCTTTTGTGAATTTGAACGCGTTATCAATCAGATGTTCTATGATAATAGTTACAAATCTCTTATCAGCGAAAGCTGTAACATCCGGCTCAACCGTTATCTCACCCGTACGGCTACCAGCGGTTATTTTTATTCTATCGACTACTTCTGAAACAATGCTGCTAAGATTAACTTCTTCCCTAGTCGGCACATCTTTCAGTAACGACAAAATATTTCTAATAGTATCTACCATAAATTCTATTTTTTGTATGGAAACATGAGATCGCTCGATATAGGAGATTCCCTCAGGATCACACTGATTAATCTTAATTTTTTCTGACAACAGCGAATTAAATCCATCGATACTTCTAAGAGGGCTATAAAGGTCATGAGTAATACTATAGGTTAAGGATTCAAGTTCTCGATTTGTCGCCTCTATTTGTTCCGTACGCTCTAAAACACTTTTTTCAAGTGTGGCGGAAAGTACTCTGCATTGATTTTCTATTGTTTTTAAATGGGTAATATCTGTAAACACCGAGACGACACCGATGGTAGTTGTGTCCGCCGACTTAATTGAAGCTGCAGTCAAATTGACCCATATTGAATCAGATCCGGGCGGTTTTATGCTAAGTACCATCCCTATTATTGGCTCTCCTCGAAGAGCATGAAGCGCCGGAGCATCTTCATCTTCAAGTTTTGTTCCATCTTCTCTGGCTACATCTAATTGACTGATACGTAGCGGCTCTCCTATTTGGGGATTACCAAATATATTCTTCGCTTTTTTGTTGAATGTTACAATATTACCGTCAATGTCACTAATAATAATCCCGTCCGCAATTGAGTTAAGGGTAGCGTTAAGCTCAGCAACATGTTTTTGTAATTCTTCATATATTTTTTGTTTTTCATTTTCAAGCGCTTTTCTTTCTGTGATATCGATGTCAACAGCTAGTCCTTCGGTTATATTACCCTCGGAATCCCTTATCGGTGCTGAGCTGATGAGTAAAGTTCCATAAGAGCCATCCTCCCTCTCGATAACGATCTCCTCATCTCTAACGATTTCCCCACTCCTGATTGATCGCGATAATGGCCATTCTTCCGGCAAATATCTTCGTCCATCAGGACGAAAGGCCTTGAACTTCTTATACTCCTCAATACGACTGAGAGGACTAGTAGGCTGCTTCCATATCTTTTCGATCTCCGTGTTCCAGTAATCCATTTTTCCTGAGGGAGCCTCAACAATAATAACACCCACCGGCATTTGCCCAATAACAGCATTCAACAACGCCTTTTCCTTCTCAAGCTGGAAGGTTCGATCCTTTACTCGCTGTTCAAGTTCTTCGGTTAAATGATCCTGTGATTTATTATAAAATACATTCCCAGTCCTTTTATACTCAGATATATTTTCCTCAAGTTTGAAAATTGTTTCCCTTAATGCTGAGTTTTCTTGTTTCAACTCAGATAGTTTCTGCTCCGATTTCACGGCTTCCTCAAGACATGTCTGTAACCTTTCTGATAATTCTTGGGTAGACTTTTTCCCCCTCGAATTTATGTTTTTTTCACTCACAAAATTAACTCCTTGTAATATTATAATTCCACCTGAACATTACAATATATTATTTTGAATTACAAGAATCAACTGTTTAATTTTAATGGGGTAACGAGAACTTTATCAATTTTACGACCATCTGTGTCAACGACCTCAAAACGAAAACCGTCCCACAAAAAATGAGCAGAAGTCCTGGGAATATCCCCGAACTGGAGGGTAACAAATCCAGCAATAGTAAGATAAAGGTTTTTATCTTCTTCCGGCATACGCTCTATTTGAAATAGCTCTTTAAATTCTACGATGGTAAAATCGCCGTCAATCAGCCATGATCCGTCTTCTCGCTGCACTGCTTCCGGTTCCATTCGAGGTTCGTTCGCAGGATGCAATTCGCCGATAACAACTTCTAATATATCATTAAGCGTAACAATGCCCTGGACAACACCATATTCATCAACCACGATCGCGGTATGAACGCCGGATTCCTTAAACATTGTCATAACTTTGAGAGCCCGCATACCTTCCGTAACAAAGAGAGGTTGTTGGAGAATGGATCTCAGACGGGATGCCTTTATGTCGCATCCTATGGAAAACAAAGATTTTAAATGGACAATACCTAAAACCTTATCTAATGTGCCGTTACATACCGGAAACCGCGAAAAATGGCTATTAAGTATTGTGTCAGAAATTTCCTTATCAGCGTCGTCGATATTAATCCAGACAACTCTATTGGCAGGGGTCATTAAAGAATTGATTCTTCTATCGTCCAACATGAACACCCGCTCAACGATTTCAGTTTCCACTTTTTTCAGTATTCCCTCCCTGGCACCCTGCTCAATAAGAACTTTAATTTCCTCTTCTGTTACCGGAGTTCCCTTAGAAGGTTTGATGCCAAACAAGCTCAGGACTATATTGGTTGAAAATCCGAGGAAACGGACAACAGGATGAAATAGTCGCGACAGGAAATCAATTGGCCTAGCGACCTTTATAGATATCTTTTCCGGGTTTGTCATGCCTAATCGCTTTGGCACAATTTCTCCAAAAACCAGTGTAAAATATCCGATAATAATAACAACAATACCGATACCAAGCACATTGCTGTATGGCTCCAGACTAGGGATATCAGCTAAATAGGACGATAATTGTTCTGCGATCGTAGCCCCACCGAACGCACCGGACAAAATGCTGACCAGAGTAATCCCGATTTGGATAGTAGAAAGAAAACTATTAGGGGTTTTGGCAAGTTTAAGCGCTGTAGCTGCCTTGAGATCTCCTTTTCTGGATAGTTCCTGAAGCTTCGTTTTTCTTGAAGATATTATGGCAATCTCAGCCATGGCAAGTATCCCGTTGAACAAGATCAAACCAGCAACCGCTATGATTTCTACAATTACCATCTTATACATAAAACCATTCTTCCCCTTTTATAAAAAGCTATATAACAAAAGAATATTATACATCAAATAGAGATAATATAACATCTTAAACATTTGAAATACAGTAGTTCTAATTATAAAGAGCAAAGGTTAACAGAAATAGTTAGTGAGTTAAAAAAATAAACAGGCTAGCATCAAGTAATCATAAAAAAACATCTCCA
>QKMY01000071.1 GCA_003242895.1 Candidatus Margulisiibacteriota bacterium | reverse complement strand
CTGCATCTGAAACTTTTTAATTATTCTCAATCTGGCCGGTTTATTTTGAATCGGCCAGATTATTCAGCAACATTAAGCCGGATTATTCTGAGAAATAACAGCATTCAATAAAATATCTTTGATTAGAACAACCACGTAATGGATCTAATGATGATTGGTATAATCCTTTAATAACAAAAGGACCAAGTTCATCTTTCATTTTATATTTTGAAATATAGTCTTCCGATAAAGGTTCAGAAAACGTTTTACATGATTCTTTGTTTTTTGCACATACAATTAGATAATCTAATGATGGACTGAAAAAATTACCCATACTGCTTCCTTTTTTTGCTATTCTGGAAACCATAGAAATAAAATTTACTTCACCAAATATCTCTTTAGAAATTTCCTTTAAATTATCCAACTCAGTCTCACCTATGCTAATGAAAATAACCCCATCCTCTGTAAGTAAATCTTTGGCTATTTTTAAGCGAGGATAAATCATGTTTAGCCAGTTAGCATGATAACGATTGCCGGATTTTGGATTAGCTACCAGCCTGTTGCCATCTGCATCAACATGACCTTCTGCAAGGTCACTTTCTTCCTGTGAAATATCAAAATTATCTTTATAAACAAAGTCACTGCCTGTATTATACGGAGGGTCAATATATATCATTTTTATAGATTTATAATAATTCTGTCTAAGCAGTTTAAGTACTTCCAGATTGTCACCTTCAATATACAGATTTTGCGTGGTATCAACATTCTTGCTATCATCAGGAATAAACTTGAGAGTCTTGCCAACAACATCTTCTTGGACAATTTTCTTGGCATTCTGTTTGCCAGCCCAGTTAAGCTCATATTTTTCTTTTCCTACTTCAGGGAAGTTACCTAGTTCTTCTTTAAGTGCTTCGAAGTCTACTGCTCCATCTTTAACAACTGCAGGGAACAATTGTGCTAATGCTTGAATATTTTCATTAACAGGATTAGTAATTTCCTGTTTAACTTTGGGATACTCACTCATTTTCGTTAGCTCCTTTAATCGACTTTCTTTTTTGAGATTCGGGAATTTCTTTGTAATTATCCTTAGTCGCAATTTTTGAACCTGTCTTTTTTTCTAATTCCATTCTTGCATTGCCAGCTATACTACCACCTTCTAGGGCAGCTTTTTTGTTTTGAACAAAACCCTGAGCGTCTTTCTTCTTAGCTATTTCTGTGGTTGAGGCTTCGCCTAGCATGGTAAAAATAAGTTCAAGGTCAGTCATATGGTCTCTGAGATTTTCTTTAGGTTTATCCAAGCCTTTGTATTGTTTATATTCTGATGGTGTCATATTAAAAGTAGCCTTGCTGATTTCGGCAGTAAGTATAGCGAACTCCTTTTGTTCTTTAACTCCTCTTTTTTTCCATTCATCTGCCAATTCATCACGAACAGCATTGCCTCTTAGCCTTTTTTCTATCCATTGCTCGCTATAACCTTTTTGTTCATATATTTCTCTCATACGTTTGGAAGCAAGTTCTGGATTTTCTATTTCTTCCAGTCGTTCATATCCTACCTTTGCTAACCAACGCTTAAATGGTTCTGCTTTGGGTGATGGTATTGATTGAATTATTCTTAATAATCCTTCTGTATTAGCAGCTTTAATTTTTCTTTTTTTACCATCAGCAGCTATCATTTCTACTGGGGGACAATTTGTCCCCCAGTAGGAATCCAACTCTTTATCACGTTTCCTAAGCTTTTTTATATAATCTTTAACATTGGGAGTGCCTGTTAATATTTCTACTACATCATCAACAGAAAAATACCATTTCTGTTCAGATTCATTCCATACACGCCTGACTTTATTATCTTCAAATATAATCAAATTGCTCATTCCATCAACTCCAATTCTTGTACCAACGATTTAATTTCGCTGTTAATTTTTGCTTTATCCTTAGCCTCTGTAGCTTTCTTATTACTTGCTGTTAGAGCCTCTAAGCTTTTCAGCTTATTATAAATCGCTAAAACATTCTCGTACCATATTTTAATGGTTAGCATGTCAAATATACTGCTATATAAGGTTAATATTTATTTCAAATTCTCGTGGCAGTTCAATTGTTCATTCGAATTAATAAAATCACTCATAAGATACTAACCTGTACCCCATATGTTAAAGCTATAAACTGCTCCTTTTGTTGATCTGACAAATATAATTATATTACTATGCAGAGAAATTGAATAGGATTAGGGATTTTGTTATATATTTTTACAGGATGCTAATATAAACTGTTTCTATTCGACTAAAAGAGGGTTATAATAAAAAACCAAAAGATTAGACCATCGAAAGAATAACCATGAAACAAAGAGATTTTATTACATTAAAAAAAGATCGCCACTATACCCTTGAAATTGCAGATATTGGCACAAAGGGAGAAGGAATCGGCCGCATCGACGGATTCACTGTCTTCGTTGATAATGCTGTACCCGGCGACACATTGAAAATAAGCATCATAGATCTTAAAAAAAATTATGCTGTTGGTAAAATAGTTCAAATAATCAATCAATCACATTTCAGAGTAAAACCACGCTGCCAATATACTGCAAGGTGTGGCAGTTGCCAGACACAGAATATCAACTATCCTGACCAGCTTACCTTCAAACAAAAAAAAGTAAAGGATTCCTTAGAGAGGATCGGCAAATTCAGCAACGCAAAAATTTTACCGGTGATTGGAATGCAGGACCCTTTCAACTATAGGAACAAAGCTCAATTTCCGGTTGGATCAGTGGACGGCAATCTCGCTATCGGATTCTACGCCTTACGTTCTCATGAAATCATCAATATTGAAGAGTGTCACATCCAACATCCGGTAATGAACACTGTATTGCAAAAAATAAGAGATTTCATAAAAGAATACAATATTCCTGCATATAACGAAAAAAGCCATACCGGACTCCTGAGGCACGTACTACTGCGAACAGCATTTCATACCGGAGAAATAATGGTCTGCATGATTATAAATGGAAAAAAACTCCCCCATGCAGACAAGCTCGTTGATATTCTCAAGGATTTTCCAGGGATGAAAAGTATTGTGCTTAATCATAACAGACGCAGGGATAACGTCATACTCGGAGACTGGATTGAGCTTATTTGGGGGGCTCCTTCCATCGTCGAACAGATCGGGGAGATCCGGTTCGAAATATCACCGCTCTCTTTTTTCCAGGTTAATTCTATACAGATGAAAGTACTCTACGACAAGGTACTGGATTATGCCGGACTTACAGGGAAAGAAACTGTCTGGGATATCTACTGCGGTATCGGAAGTATCTCACTCTACCTCGCCGCTCATGCCAAAAAAGTCTTTGGTATTGAAGTTGTCGAAGCTGCCATTCTCGATGCAAAACGCAATGCAAAACTAAACCACATTACTAACGCGGAGTTCTTCACCGGGAAAGCCGAAGAAGAGCTTCCCGGAATGCAAAAAGAAGGTTCTTTGAAGGCTGATGTTATCATTCTCGACCCTCCAAGAAAAGGGTGTGAAAGTGCGCTCCTCGATACCATAGCAGAGATCGCACCAAAAAGGATCGTTTACGTATCCTGTGATCCATCTACCTTTGCCCGCGATCTCAGTATATTAAAAGAAAAAGGCTATACCCTGCTTAAGGTGCAGCCTGTCGATATGTTTCCGCATACCACGCACATTGAATGCGTCGGGTTGTTAATCAAATAAATAGCCCCATCTCCTATTTCGGGCCATTATATATTTTGCGGCAACTTCCTCGAATTTTCAAAAGATCACTACGGATAATTTCCCGGTGAACTTTCAAGACTAGCGGTTCTCGGCTACTTAATCATTTTTAGGGGAAATCACGTTCACCGGTAACCGCTTAGCCTTTGCTATAAACAAATATAGTCTCACCATTTCCATTATATGGCAGATTGCAGCTTATTAAATTTATCCTGCAGCTTTTCTTTTGTTTTCTCAAGCTCTTTAATATTTTCTTCTACCATCTTATTTCCTTTTTTCCCGGCCTCCTGGCGAAGCTCAACAATTTTGTCGCTGAATTTATTAATATTTTCTCTTATTTTTTCCTGATATTCTCGAAGCTGTTCCCTTGCTTCTTTCACCATGTCCATCTCAGGGTGTTGTTGTTTTCTATAAAATACCCATGCACCTACAGAGCTTGCTATTAAAGCTATACCGGCTAGAAATTTCTTCATATCCATCCCCTCCTCTTTAGTCTATTAACTTAGCCCTATCTTAATTCTAAGCGCATGTTTGTCAATTGCTTTTTCTATGGCTTAACCATCGATCGTTAGTCGTTTTTTTATGATTACCCAAATCTGTATTCATAGTTGATACCCCATCAAAAAGAATAATATTGAAAAAGAACAGCAGTAAGGGGCTGTCCCTTTTGGGACAGCCCCCTACGAAAATCCTTACCATAACTAATTAAAGAGCATAAGATAAATTAATACTGCCAACACCATTCCTGAAATCGTCGTTTGCTTTCTCATCCAGGTTCTGAAGTCCCATGTCATAACGGGCATCCAATCCCACTTTGCCTAAGAAGGTATTAAACCCAGCTCCAACACCTACAACAACCCCCCAGTCAAATCTGTTAAATTTCTTCAAAGTATTTCTGTCCTCAATATCCTGCTTATCATTCACGCTGAATAAATGGGAAAAGTATGGGCCGGCAAAAACATTCGCTTCTACCCAATCCATCGGAAGATTATATTTAAACAATATTGGCAGTTCAAGATAATTCAGCAAAAGATTGACCTCGCCAAATTCATCTGGCAAAGTTGCTTTGCCGCCTTTTTTGGTGAATATAAGTTCAGGCTGGATAATAAAATTATCGTTAAGTCTCCATTCACTAAAAACGCCGGCATTGAATCCGCCGGTCATACGAGTTGATTTAGCATCGTCACCTATAAATGTGTTTCCATTAACACCTAATTTAAGACCCCACTTCATACCATCCTGGGCAAAAACCGAAGTAGAACTAAAGCTAAGCACTACAATCAAGCATAAGAGTGCAATTATCTTTTTCATAAAATACCCCCCTCTTTGTTAGAAAATAAATTTATTAGGATCTTCACTTTAAAATTTCTGCTTTCTGAATGCCTCCTAATAATCCACCTCCTTTCTTAAGGTCCAAATTTCTAGCAATATCTAAAGTTAGCAATTGCATGACAGCTAACTAAACTTCCAAACTTAAAAAACATATTTCCCTTGGCATTTTTTTCTTAATAAATATTTTGATTGGAATATGGTCAATAATTTGAGATGTTATTTTCTAGTTACGCTAGCAATAAAATAGAACATAAATACTGTTATTATTTATTTTGTAGTACTTATAAAACTCTTAAATATACTTGTCAATTAATAATAATCCCTATAAATATAACGTTCCAGCCAACTTCCAAAACAAGCCAGTCAATCAACCTACTTGGTATTTTAATTTTCTAAGATCACTCCAAAATAGGCTATACACATTTTGAAAATTAAGTATTATAATTTTCACTGTTTGGCGATTAATCCGCTTTGAAAACTGAAAGAACAAACAAAAAATGATACTCAAGATCAAAGATTTGACAAAAATATTAAATGTCTCGGAAAAAACCATCTATCACTGGATCTCAGAAAATAAAGTTCCCACAAAAAAAATCAACAATCAACACAGGTTCAATAAAGAAGAGATAACTGACTGGCTACTACAACAGAGAAAGTCGCCCGTCCAAAAAACCGGCTGGCTTGCATTATCAAGTCCAGCAATTTCTCTCTCCCAGCTAATACAATTCAAGAACCTAGTCTACGATATCGAAGGAAATGACCTGCCTGCAATCATCAAAAACGCTGCAAAAACCATCTCCCGACGAAGTGAAACGCAGAAACAGGCATCAACATTTACACTTGCATCGAACAGCTACAAAATGCCCATTATCAAAGAATCAGGAATTGCAATTCAACACCCCAGAAACCCAATAATTACCGATATACATAACGAACAACTTTATATTGCGTTTTGCAAACCGGAACTCTCCAATGAAAGTTCTGTCCATACAGTACTATTCTTAGCCTGCGCTAACTATCAACGGCACCTTAGTATCCTATGTAAACTATCCGCATTATGTGAACACAGGGAGTTTGTAGAAATGCTCAAAAATTCAGGTTCGTATATCGATATTATTCACTATATCAAAAACAAAGAATCCGACTGGGAAAAGATTGGGGAGAAATGATTATTTTTTTTCTTGGAATTAGTTTTATATTAGCCGGAGGATTCGGGGCCCTGCTTATTAATGAAAAAGAAAAAGCTCGTTGCCTCGCAATCTTCTCCGGCATCGGTACATTCTTTATACTTGTGCCGGCAATAAAAGTTTTGGTGAGCGGAATTACGATTACCAGCACGATCAAATTTACCTATCCCATCGGCAACGTCTCGCTCATTATAGATCCTTTATCTGCATTTTTCCTTAGCCTTATCTCAATTATGAGCTTTATTGGGATCATATACTCTATCGGCTACATCAAACCCTACCTTCATAAACGAATGGCAATCTCTTCTCATTATTTTTTCCTAAGTATTTTAGTAATTTCTATGCTCTTAGTATGTATTGTCCAGAATGCGCTAGCCTTTTTGGTAGTCTGGGAAATTATGGCAATCTCCTCATTTTTTCTCGTTATATTTGAAAGTGAGAAAAAAGAAGTTATCCACGCTGGAATTAACTATATTATTAATATGCATATCGGCCTATTCATCCTTATGGTAGGTTTTTTGATTCTGTCGATCAACGCCGGTAATGTCGATTTCTCATCCTTCAAAGTTTTATTAAATACGAATACAAGTTTTACAAACACCATGTTTATAATCTTTTTTCTGGGCTTCGGAGTAAAAGCCGGATTTTTCCCGGTCCATACCTGGCTCCCTCGGGCACATCCCGCAGCGCCAAGCCATATTTCAGGCATGATGTCAGGAATAATGATAAAAACCGGAATATACGGCATTTTGAGAATACTGACACTAATCAACAAACCAAGCCTGACACTTTCATATTTCGTTTTGATGATTTCGATCATTTCAGCTGTGTATGGCATAATTTATGCTATCCGCCAAAATGATATTAAGAAAATGTTAGCATATTGCAGTATTGAGAATATCGGGATTATCGGTATCGGTATCGGCATTGGAATGCTCGGTCTGAGCTATAACAACAACATCGTTGCAATAATGGGATTTTCCGGAAGCATATTGCACATTCTAAACCACTCCATTTTTAAAGGGCTGCTTTTTTACGGGGCCGGATTCATCTACCAGAAAACGCACACAAAAAATATGGAACACCTTGGCGGACTGGCGAAAAAAATGCCTGCCGTCTCTCTCCTTTTTTTGATCGGATCGATTGCTATCAGCGGCTTGCCCCCATTTAATGGGTTTATCAGCGAGTTCATTATTTATAATGGCATGTTCCAGAGTTTCCTGGTCCGCAATCCTTTTATACTGGTTACTGTCATTATATCCGTTGCATCTCTCGCATTAGTTGGCGCTATGGCACTGCTTTGTTTCACTAAAGCTTTTAGTGCGATCTTCTTAGGGAATGCAAAGAATACCTATACAGAAAGCATAAACGACATATCACCGGCAATGCTTGTATCAATGGTTGTTCTGGCTATTTTCACCTTGCTCATAGGGCTATTTCCCCAGTATGTCTTTAAGCTCCTTATTAATCCTGTAAGCGTATTAGTTCCCTCATATCATTTTTCTGTAGAATCGCTCAACTTTGTCTCAACATTAAGCACGCTATCCTGGTGCATTATGGCGTTCATTATTATTGCAGGGCTCATATATCTGATTCGATACCTTCTGCTCAAACAGAGATCGGTTTACCAGTACAAAACATGGGATTGTGGATACCAGGCTGGGAATAACCGGATGCAATACACGTCTTCATCATACGCAGACCCATTTCTCTCACTTACCAAACCACTTGTCCATAATGAGGTAGAACTCACGCGAATAGAAGGTTTCTTCCCTCAAGAAGCTTCGCTGAAAACCCACAATCATGATGTTGTCGAAATATACTTACTCAAACCAGCCTTTAAGGGAATAAAATCTTTGCTGCACTTGTTTTCCTGGGTACAAAGCGGCGATACCCAGTTGTATATTTTTTATGGACTGACCTCATTAGTAGCAACCCTGTTATGGATAATGCTGGCGAATTAAGCTCAACTAGAAAGGAACGATCAATGCTTTTAGCAATACTCAACATACTATTTCTACTCATAGTTCCGTTTCTATTTATTGGTATTATTAACAGAACAAAAGCTTTTTGGGCTGGAAGGCGCGGGGCGCCTGTCATACAACCAATCTATGACTTTATAAAACTAATCAACAAAGGTGAGGTCATAAGTACAACGTCCTCCTATATATTCAAGGTTTATCCGGTAATCACCTACGCATCCATTATATTCGCCGGACTTCTCATCCCAATTATAAGCCATAAATCAGTTCTGGATTTTAAATTAAACTTTATTTTGTTCGCATATATATTGGCCTTTGGAAAGTTTTTTGCGTTAATCGGAGCTATGGATACAGGCAGCAGCTTCGAAGGAATAGGCGCAAGTCGCGAAGTTACATTCTCAACTATTGCAGAGCCGGCCTTTTTTATTGTTATCGCTTCTTTTGTTGCTCTGACAGGAAACTACTCATTCAATGATATCTTCCTGTTCCTGCAAAAATCAAACACTTTCGTCTATCTGATAACCGTATTAAGTGCCGTCACTTTCTTCATTATTCTGCTTGTGGAAGGATCGAGAGTACCGGTCGATGATCCCAATACGCACTTAGAGCTTACGATGATCCACGAAGTTATGGTCCTCGATAATTCAGGGCCGGACCTGGCCTTTATTTGTCATGGTGCAGCTATAAAAATGACAATTTTTGCCATTCTTATAGCAAATCTTCTTTTGCCGGAAAGGATAGGTATTATTTATTCTTCGCTGCTATTGCTCGTGATCATATCCGCAATTTCGATCGTTATCGGAACTATAGAATCATTAGTGGCTAGATTACGCATGACCCACGTACCGCAGTTCATCTTCATTTCAATCTCAGTATCATTAATTATGCTCTCAGCTACCTTACTTTTTATCTATGGAGGAGCAAAATGAATAACTTTGTCATCGTACTTTTCGCAATAACGACACTTTACCTCTCATCAACGAGCAGGATCGATGCCTATATTAAAACACTGGCCATACAAGGGTTCTTACTTTTTCTGCTTGTTTTCTTTGATTCAGGACACATTACCGGACCTAATCTCATATTTCTTTATATAGAAACACTAGGATTCAAATCGATAATTATCCCTTTATTTTTATTCTATATTCTACGCAGAAATGATATTGCCAGAGAACGGGACCCGCGTATCCCTCATTTTTTCCTGATGGCAATAACCAGTATAATACTGTTATTCGGGTTCTTCATTTCCTTCTGGTCACTGGAGTTTGCCCAGAATATTGATAAAGCGCTCTACTTCGGCATCTCAGTTTCAACAATAATTACCGGATTTCTCATCATTATGACCAGAAGAAAAATAATCACCCATGTTATTGCCTATATGGTTATAGAAAACGGAATATTTCTTTTATCGCTCTCTATTCTTAAAGAGATGTCTTTTATCGTCAATTTAGGTGTATTACTTGACATATTTGTTGCAATATTTCTCCTGGGCCTCTTCATTACAAGGATACACTCAACCTTCGAAAGAATTAACATAGATTCATTAACAAACTTAAAGGACTAAGCCATGATCGAATTATTGTTATTACTGCCAGTCGCACTAAGCATACTAATGTACGCTTTTAAGCATAAAAAATTCAATTCGGCAGTTTCAGTTTGCTACTCAATAATCTACCTGTTAATTACTTTCTCCTTCATTACAAAGCCGGCGCAATTCACCGTCTACTTTGCAGTTGATGCCCTCAATCTTCTGTTCCTGACTCTTTTGGCTATCCTCTATCTGGGGGTTTCTCTCTATTCGTTGAGTTACATCGACGCCTCAAAATTATCCCCCAAAGACCACACAATCTACTTCATATTCTTGCTGTTGTTTGTTACTTCGATGACCGGAGCACTACTCAGTACACATCTTGGCTTGCTATGGGTATTTATAGAAGCCACAACGCTAACAAGTTCATATTTAATATATTTCAACAAAAACAAATCTGCACTTGAAGCCGCCTGGAAATACATTTTCATATGCTCTATAGGTATCGCGATAAGTTATGTCGGGATCATTCTTATTTCGTTTGCAGCAGGCAACACGAACTCGCTGTTCTTCAGTGATCTCTACGCTAATGCATCACAATTCATTCCTTTTTGGTTGAAACTGGCTTTTGTTTTTACACTTATGGGCTTTGGAACAAAAATGGGACTGGCTCCAGTCCATGCATGGCTGCCTGACGCCCATTCAGAAGCACCCTCACCAGTATCAGCATTATTATCCGGAGCTCTGCTTAACACATCGTTCCTGGCAATTCTAAGGGTATTTAAAATAATGGAACTGGCGAACATGGCTAAAACTGCCCAAATCCTTCTTCTCATCATGGGAATGTTATCAATACTCATCAGTGCAGTATTTATTATGAAAGCTAAAAATTATAAGAGGATGCTCGCCTATTCTTCCATAGAAAACATGGGCATCATTGTGCTGGGGATCGGAAGCGGAGGGATTGGCTATTTCGCTGCACTATTACAACTCATTGCTCACTCATTTGCCAAAGCGGCGTTCTTCTTAACTTCAGGGAATATCCTGAAACGGTATAATTCTAAAAAAATCGAAAATATCAGTGCTATCATGAAAAAAGACACGATGACCGGATGGCTTTGGATCATCTGCTTCGGCGCAATTATCGGACTACCGCCTCTCCCGGCTTTCTTCAGTGAGTTCCTTATTCTAAGGTCCATGATTGAACACGGATATCTTGCAATTGTTATCGTTGTCCTGCTGCTTTTTATTTTCATTATTTATGGCATGGGAACTTCAATATTGAAAATGTTATACGCCAAAGGAAATGAGGAAATCTCGGACGCAAAGCTTGGGATACTGTATTATCTGCCCCAAATAGCATTCATCGTTATCCTTGTTATTCTGGGCACGTACATGCCGGAATTTGTTTATGAGATGATCAAAAATGCTGCTTCAGCTATCTGAGGAGAATGAGTTATGAATAATTGGTTTCAAACAAATAATTGTACGGGAATATCACTCAAAAGCATCCCGTTATTGACACTCACCGAGTTACGAAAAGAAATCGTTGATCAATGCACTGACAACAACAAACGATTAGTATCTTTTTTTGGGACAAAAAGAGAGAAGGGTATTATCCTCTACGTCATCCTTGCCCACGACGAAACCTCTACCCTGTACATAACCTCAGCTGATTACGATAAAAGCAAACAATGCACTTCGATTACAAAATCCGTTCCGTCCTTTCATATTTTTGAGCGTGAGTTATTTGAAGAATTCGGAATAACACCGGAAGAACATCCCTGGCTCAAGCCTGTCAGATATGCCGGCAATCGCTGCGACAAGGACCTGACAATAGAAAACTTTCCTTTTTTCACGATGACAGGCGACGAAGTTCACGAAGTTGCAGTTGGCCCGGTCCATGCCGGTATTATTGAACCAGGGCATTTCCGGTTCATGTGCCACGGAGAAAAAATATATCATCTGGAAATCCAGCTTGGCTATCAACATCGAGGAATAGAAGCCCTCATAATAAAAGAAAGTCCCTCTTCCATGGTACATTTGGCAGAATCAATTGCCGGAGACTCAGTCATCGCGCACGGATCAGCCTATGCCCATGCTCTCGAAACACTAAGCCGGACAACGATATCAAAACGAGCAATGATTATCAGGTCTATCGCACTTGAACTCGAAAGGATCGCAATGCATATCGGAGACCTGGGTGCGATTGCTAATGACGTCGCCTATTTGATAGGCAGCGCTTTTTATGGTGCCAGGAGAACGTTGGTCATTAATACTACGCAAGCTATCTGCGGAAACAGGCTTGGACGAGGACTTGTCCGGACCGGAGGTGTTACGAGTGATATTGACGGCTTTTTAGCCAGCCAAATCAGAAGCACCTTGGCAACAATCTACGAAGACATCACCTTCATGAGCGAAAAAATGTTCGCAGCGCCCTCAGTACTCTCAAGATTGGAACAAACAGGAATCGTCCTTCCGAAACAAGCAAAAAAAATCGGGCTGACAGGAATGGCGGCGAGAGCCAGTGGTATCGCTATAGATACAAGAACAGATCATCCGTCCGGTGCCTACAGAAACCATCCGGTTAACAAAATGGTCCTAACCGGCGGAGATGTTTTTGCCAGGACCTATATACGGTATCTAGAAGTTCTTAAATCAATTGAACTTATAAACGAACTTCTTGATTCCATGCAAGATGAAAGTGTATTCAAAGTACCTGGTCAGCAGCTCGAACCTGAGAGTATGGTGATATCCATGACCGAAGGCTGGCGGGGTGAAGTTACTCATATTGCCTTAACAGATACAAAGGGTGACATCATCAGATACAAAATAAAAGATCCTTCATTTAATAATTGGATCGGACTGGCATTATCAGTAAGAAATAATGGGATATCAGATTTCCCGTTATGCAATAAAAGCTTTAACCTGTCATATTGTGGCAATGATTTGTAAACAACAAGAGGTGAACAAATGATAGATTCGTTGCTGATCAGATTACATCAAGGAAACCAGGCTATCCCGGACCTTAAAACCGCAAAAATCCATGAAAAATATAGAGGATTCCCTGTCATTAATGACGAATCTTGTAACGAATGTACGAAATGCATGGATATCTGTCCGACAAAAGCAATCACGGACTCACCGTACTCAATTGACCTCGGGAAATGTAATTTTTGCGGTGACTGCGCCAGAGAATGCCAATCAAAAAAAATATCGTTCACCAACTTTTTTAAAACTGCAACAACATCAAGAAACTATCTCACAATCAAAGAATCCAGTACTGTAAAAGATTATTACAAAAATGCCGTCTCTGTAAACGAAAAAATAAAAAAGCTGTTTGGACGATCATTAAAGCTTCGACAGGTTTCCGCTGCCGGATGTAACGGCTGTGAGATGGAGTTGAATGCCTGCAGCAATGTCAATTTCGATATGGGCAGGTTCGGAATAGAGTTCGTGGCCTCGCCTCGCCATGCAGACGGCATCGTCATAACCGGCCCGATCAGCGAGAACATGGTAAAAGCACTGGAAGATACTTTTATGTCCACTCCTGATCCCAAAATAGTCATCCTCGTTGGCTCCTGTGCCATCAGCGGAGGAATATTTGCAGACTCTCCGGCTGTTAACAGAAAGTTCCTGGAGCAACATCCAGTCGATCTCTATGTCCCAGGCTGCCCGCCACACCCGCTCACCTTCATCAATGGCATAGTGGATTTCTTAGGACGTTGAAGTAGCTTAAAAATAAGAATCCGAATGGAAATATTAACTATTGACCATTAAGTCAGCTTGTATATAATACAGGACAGCTAGCTGATGTCCACTTTGAGTACCCCGGGCGAAAGTCCGGAAGAAAGAAGCGGACATCTTTTTTTTTGCAAATTTCTACTAAAGTATGATCATTTCTACCATAAAAAACACCCCGGAACCAAAAAAGCTATGGCTGTTTAACCTCCCGCTAACTCATCGATTACGTGAACATTATCTATTTCATTGACACAATTTAATTCCTCGCCTATCATTGAATAAACATTCAATCAATAACAGGTGAGCTATGTCAAGGAACCAACAAATTAATGAAGAGAAAAAAGAAGAGCGGAAAAAAAAGATACTTTCCGGCGCCCTCAAGTTGTTTGCCAAAAGAGGTCTAGTAGCTACAAAAATATCAGATATCGCCCAGGAAACAGCTATGTCCCAAGGATTGATTTATCATTATTACAACTCTAAAGAAGATATATATACCGAACTTATAAAAACTGCCTTCAAAAAACTAATCGAGGCCTGCTACATACTGGAAAAAACCGAAGCTACTCCTAAAGGAAAGATCATCATGGCTATTGAAGGGCTATTAAAGGGGCTAACGGACAATGAGGATACGGCATTGTATCATCTGCTGATTGCTCAGGCCACCGTATCAGATGTCACTCCAAATGAGGCACGAACAATCATTAAAGAGCATAATACCGTTCCCTATGATGTCATGACACGCATATTTGAACAGGGACAAAAAGATGGGACAATATACCACCATAATGCCCGGGAACTCTCAATTCTGTTTTGGACAACCATTAATGGTCTGGCTATTTACAAATCCAGTCACGGAGCAAAATCTTTTACTCCTGACTTATCAATCATTACAAGTATGTTTTTTAAAAAGTGATGCGGTAATAGGTCAAGGACTTTTTTAAAAGTAGTTTTTTGAAAAATAAGCATAGCAAAGCCTATATCGTTAAAAATTAACGATTTTGAATATA
>QKMY01000070.1 GCA_003242895.1 Candidatus Margulisiibacteriota bacterium | reverse complement strand
ATTACCTGGACAGCATGAATCTGAATCCCATGGACACCACATCTGAATCGACTGGATACCTTGTTTCTGAATCACCTGGCGCCTTGCGCCTGAATCTGCAACCAAACATTACAGAATTTTATAGGACTAAGTTTTTGGTATAGTTCGGTGGTAGTATGTCCTACATAAATTTCATTATATTTTTTCAGTGGTTTAGGTATTTTACATGATTTTGTTTCAGCGCATTGTTTTGCATACTCTATTAATTGTCGATCCCACATAAATACATCAGGAGTATTATCTTCTAGTGGTTTTCTCCAATCAAATCCACCATGCACAAATAAACGATCTTGATCATCAAGGTACTTATAAATAGATGTTCTTAAAAGCTTAATATGTTCATCTGGAACCCCATCCGGATATGATAATATTGTGTTTTGGCCGCCTTGTGAAAACCATTCTGGATTAATTACACCAAACTTCGCCCAATTCAAGAATCCCCATAACGAATCATGATTACCAAGTATATTTATTAAATTATCAATTTTTAACAATTCATCAAAACATTCTTTAGTTTGAGGATAACTATCAACAGTATCACCTAAACAAATTAAGGTATCAGTTGAATAATTAAATCCAGATCGTTCCATGCACTGTTTTAAAGCTTTGTATGAACCATGCATATCAGCAATACATAAAGTTCTATTCATATTTATCTCTCTCAGTGTAACTTATCCATTTTTATATGAAATATTGTCATATTCTTGTCGCACTATAATATAGTTAAGTTGTGCGAAGACATTTTACTATTTTAAGGCGGTGAGCATTAAAATAGTGTGATTCATTTTTAACCCCAATATTATTTTGATTTGATATTTTTTTTCTTTCGCCTTTTAATATCGCCCTAATTATTTTTTTAGCTGTATCTATTCGAAATGAACTTTTAACTTTAGGTATTAATATTACTCTTTTTTTATTTGTTTTTTTAATCATAACAAGCACCCTTTGAAAATAATTTAACATTATTTGTATGGATATTTTTTAGCTTCAGTAAAGATTTTTTATTCGCGTTCATTTAAACTAATTTTTTTTGTAATTGCAAGATTAGCTTTAGCAATAAAATCTATTGCTTTTTGACCTTTTAATTCAGGGATAGGCTGCAGAAATACAATACTCATTAGATAGTTTCTTCTATATTTGTATTGTTAAGGATTTTGTAAGGTCCTATAAAATTATTATTTTTATCGGTGATTCCTGCTTTTACGAGTAAAGCTCTGCCAATTTCTGGATTCTCTTTTACTTTTTTATTAAATTTTTTTAGTTTTTTATTAATAAGTTTGTAATCCGGACTTTTCATAAATACACCTCGAACTTGAGAAATTTATTGATATGAATTTTCTATTGTATTTTATATAAATAAATGCACAATCCAACCAATTCCTAACATAAATATCGAATTCAATATTCCTTCAAATAGTGTGATAATAAAAATTCCCCAATTTGAAGGTTCTGTTGTTTTTGTATATTTTGTTTTACCAATTAAAAATCGAATTGTAAGAATTATCCCTATGGATACTGCAATTGTTAGTTGGGGAAGATTAAATATTGGGATAAAAAACCATTTCCAAAAAATAGTTAAAATCCATCCGTTTATTATTATTATAGGCATTATTCCTATTATTGAGATCATAAAAATTAATATCGGCATAATTCCCTTTATCTAGTGTTAGTTTTTCTAGTATCTAAGATTTATTTATTCAAATATCGAGCATATATCTCTCTAGCTTCCTTCAAGACTTTTTGATTAGCTGGTGTATTGATATATAGAATCATTAGATCGTTTACTAACGAACTTATTTGCACTCTGTTATAAAAAGCAAGCGCACTGAGGTTATAATAAATTTGAGGATCAAGAGAAAGAGAGGTGGTTTTTTTCTTTAGCAATATTTTCTCCAACTTGTGTAGAACTCGCATGTAATATTCTGACATAAAAATATTACCATGCGATGGACACATAAGTCCATTTCCATATTTCGCAATAAATCTTTTAATTTAAATATGGATATAAAGCAATTAGGTGAAGAAATACGGGTTAGAAGAGAAGCACTACAAATGTCCCAAGGTCAGCTGGGAGAAAAATCTAAATTATCTTTGAAAACTATCTATCGGATAGAAAATGGATTGAAAGATCCTAAAGTCTCATCGGTTTATCTTATAGCTAAAGCGCTTGATACGAGTATTCCTGAATTATTTCAAAAAATATCTTAATAATATTTTATTTTTTATCTTCTGTCATGTAGTTTCTTTACAGTAACCTCCGTTACAATAACTAATATTTCTTGCTTTATTACCTGTTTGACAATTATTTGCTAGAATGTAGTTATTCTACGGTGGGCATACGTGCTTTACACAATTTTGGTAAAGATAAATAATAGTTGAATTGTGGAAAGGTTAAAGAGGTTGACGGAAAGATTGTTATTTGAATCTTTTAAGTATCTGTGTAGCAAGCTTTCTTAAGAAAATATCATAAGAAAGCAGAAAGAACTAAACTTAAAACGAATTATTAGAATTGAATACTTGGTAAAAAATGTATTGTCCGGGAGGGGGGAGGACACAAATATTGGACAATCCCCTATATCAGCATACAAAAGAGTGGCTGCGAGGAATTATGAATAAAAATATTGAAAACTCCATATCTGAAAAACTCCCTTATTTAATTGATGAATGGGATTATGAAAAGAATGGGGGCTTATATCCCGAAAATGTTGCTTGGAGATCAAACAAAAAAATATGGTGGAAATGTAAAAAGGAACATTCATACCAAAAAGCTCTCAATAACAGAATAGATTTGAATATAGAAACAGGAGAAGTCCGTGATTCAGGTTGCCCATATTGTTCAGGAAAGAAAGTTTTAACTGGTTATAACGATTTGGCAACTACTCATACCGAATTGATTAAACAATGGGATTATAAAAAAAATATATTAAAACCAACTGAGATTACATATGGCTCAAAACAGAAAGTTTGGTGGTTGTGTGATAAAGGACATTCTTGGAATGCTGTAATTTATAGTCGGAAAAATAGAGGTTGCCCTTATTGTTCGAGTCAGGCTATATTGACAGGATACAACGATTTAGCAACCTTAAACCCAAAATTGGCGTTAGAATGGCATCCTGCAAAGAATAATGGGGTAACACCTGATACTGTTTCTTTAAATTCTCATAAGAAGTATTGGTGGCTGTGTGATAAAGGTCATGATTGGCAGATAAATCCTCATAATAGAAATTACGGAAGTGATTGTCCATATTGCTATGGACGTTTTGCGATAAAAGGCGAAACGGATTTAGAAACACTAAAACCCAAATTGGCTGTGGAATGGCATCCCACAAAGAATAATGGGGTAACACCTGATACTGTTTCTTTAAATTCTCATAAGAAGCATTGGTGGCTTTGTGAGAATGGTCATGAATGGCAGACATATATTTATTCTCGTGCAAGTGGTACTGGATGCCCATATTGTATTGGGAAAAGATCGATAGTAGGAGAAACGGATTTGGAAACAGTAATGCCAGAAATAACTGTCGAATGGAACTATGAAAGAAATAGAGGAAAGAATCCTAATATGTTCACCAAATCATCAAATAAAAAAGTTTGGTGGAAATGTGAATTTGGGCACGAATGGAGAACAGCAATCAATACAAGAACTTGCTTAGGAACGGGTTGTCCAGAGTGTGCGAAAAATCGTCGAAAATAATGAATGAAAAGAAAGGTGAATAACCAAAAATTGATATCGTACAAAATGAAAAATCGACGTTATCAGACGGTAAAAAATTTTTGGTTCCAGGAGTAACGATGAAAGTTGTTTTAGCAGAAAAACCTTCAGTTTCCAGAGATATTGCCAGGGTATTGAACGCAGACAAAAAAATGGATGGCTATTTTGCCGGGAAAGACTACTATGTTACCTGGGCATTAGGCCACCTGATTACTCTTGCGAACCCTGATTCGTATTCACCTGAGCTTAAACGATGGGACCTCCGGTCACTTCCTGTAATCCCTGAAAGTTTTCTTAAACTGGTTACCGCTGATAAATCGGCGGCCAGACAATATTCGGTAATAAAGAAGCTTTTTTGCAGCAAAGATGTTACTGAGATCGTATGCGCAACCGATGCCGGACGCGAAGGCGAGCTGATATTCCGGTATATTTACGAAATGGCTGAATGTAATAAACCGGTGAAACGCTTGTGGGTATCATCTCAAACTGACCAGGCGCTTCTTGAAGGTTTTGCCAAGATTAAAGATTCTAAAGAATATGATTCTCTTTACGATAGTGCGCGTTCAAGGGCAGAAGCTGACTGGCTTATCGGTATAAATGCCACTCGGGCATACACCGTGAGGTTCGGTCAAAAAGATGGTGTGATGAGTGTTGGCCGGGTACAAACGCCGGTCCTGAAGATGATTGTTGACAGGTACGAAGAAAACCAGAATTTCGTCTCCCAGACTTACTATGAGATTAGTGCCCTCATTAAACATAAAAATGGAGAATTCAAGGGTAAGCTCATAAATGAGAGAAACGAGCGGATGACCGATAACGCCAAGGTGCAATTATTGGCTGAGGAGATTAAGAAGTTTCCTGATGGTACGATAGGGGATCTAACAAAGAAGGCCAAGACCGAGAACCCGCCTCTCCTTTATGATCTTACTGAAATGCAAAAAGATGCAAATAAAAAACATAAATTTTCGGCAGAGAAGACGCTGAATTTACTGCAAGCCCTCTACGAAAAACATAAAGTATTAACCTATCCGCGTACTTCTTCCCGTTATTTGTCTGCTGACCTTAAGCCTAAAATAAAAGGATTGTTGCAGAATCTGCTTCCTTTATCTTCGTACGCTGGACATGCAGAGAACCTTCTGTCAAAGGATCTTAAGTATAGCAAAAAAGTTTTTGATGATAGCAAGGTAACTGATCACCATGCAATAATTCCTACAGATAAGAAGGCTAATTTGTCTGCACTTTCTTCTGATGAACTTACTATCTATGATATGGTCATCAGGCGATTTTTGGCGGCATTTATGGATGAATGTAAAAAAGAACTTACGGAAATTATTTCATTGTTCGGAAAGTTTTCCTTTGTATCCAGGGGAAGCGTAATTAAAAAAATTGGCTGGAGAGAAGTCTATGTTATAAACGAGCAGGAAGAGGAAGAAGATGAGTCCGGACAGCTGCTTCCTGTAGTTAAAAAAAATGATCCGGTATCGCAGGCTTCATTAGATCTGGAAGATAAGAAAACCAAAGCGCCTCCTTTATATACGGAAGCGATGATACTGGCTGCAATGGAAACGGCTGGCAAGCAGATAGAAGATGAAGAGATGCGCGAAGCCATGAAGGAGTGTGGACTGGGAACACCGGCGACTAGGGCGCAGATCCTTGAACGGCTTATCTCTGTCCAATATATCATTCGGGAAAAGAACAAACTGATTCCTACACCAAAAGGAAAACAGCTGATTGGCAATATTAAGAATGAAGAGCTTTTATCTCCCCAACTTACCGGAGATTGGGAGAAAAAATTAAATGACATCCGTAACCGGATCTATTTCCGGGACATTTTTATGGCTGAAATCAAAGATTTTACGAGAAATATAATAAATAATGTTAAATTCTACAATATCAACCAAAGTGCAGCAAAAGCGAGCACTGAAAAGCCAAGTGCTGCGAAATCCTTCGGTATCTGCCCGTTATGCGGCGGCAATATCGTAGAAACCAAAAAAGCTTATGGTTGCAGTAATTGGAATGAGAAATCATGTGCCTTTGTTATCTGGAAAACCATTGCTGGGAAAGCCTTGGAAGTTCAGCATGTTCAGCAGCTCGTCGAAAACAAAATTACCGGGAAGATTCAGGGATTTATCAGCAAAAAAGGGTCAAAATTTGACGCGGTATTAGTTCTCAATCAAGGGAAGGTAGAGTTCAGATTCTAGATTATTTGCAGGGGCGATTTGACTTTTAATAGTCTTTTTGTTGTAATTAAATTAAATGATCATATTAAATAAGTATCGCTATATTATAAAAAAATTGAGAGCGTTAGTCTTATTAATTTTGAAAGCGGATAATTTTATTTGCCTATACTGTAATGGATTTAGACAGGGGAAGGAGTTTATGGGTAAATATGACAACAAAAGTCTTTGAGTCTTTGAGTCTTTTTCAAAAAATGTTTGGTTCGATGATGTTGGTAACGGTAGCTTCGGGAATCGTGTCTTTCATTGTTGTTGGAGGGAGCAATTCTGCGGCTGTAATTATCGGAGTGATGGTTTTTCTAATAACTATTATGTCAGTGATCGTTTCATTGTTTTTGCCTCGACAGCTCTTCGCTCCGGTTAATAAGATTATGGAAGAACTTTCTAATGTTGTCGACGGCGAAATGTTCAGCAATATACAGCTGTCTGGGGACGATGGAATAGCCAGACTGGCAAGCGAAGCTCAGATGATCGCAGCGAAAATAACGAAGACACAGCAGCGATATCAGGAATGTCATACTCATTCTCTTTCAATTATTAAGGATCTTCTGGGAACGAATTCCCTTAATCTCGATATTAAACAAATTAATTACATTGTGGATGACTTGATGAGCGGATATCAAGTGCAGTTGGAGAGAGTTGAGAAAATGAAGAAAAGTGTTGCTGCGATTGATATTTTAACGAATAACATCGCTGCCGGAACGAAGGATCAAGTCTCATTGTTATCTGATACTGAAGAGACAATCATGAAGACAGATTCGGAGATAAAAACTTTTACCCAGACCTCGCAGAACCAGGTTGTCGATATTGAACGGGCCTCTGAAATTATGGAAGAGATGGCAAAAGCGATTAAACAGGTGAATGATGAATCGCGGCTTGTTTCTGATAATTCTATAGGCACTTTGGAAATAGCCCGGAAAGGTGAAGATCTCGTTGTAAAAACGGCAGAAGGAATTGAAAAAATAAAAGATACTGTTTTATTGGCAGCTAATAAAATTATGGAACTCGGAAAACAATCTTCGCTAATAGGCGAAATAGTCATGACCATAGATGGGATATCGGAACAAACCAATTTACTTGCCTTGAATGCGGCAATAGAAGCTGCAAGGGCAGGCGATCACGGGAAAGGGTTTGCTGTTGTTGCAGATGAGGTCAGGAAGCTGGCGGAAAGGGCTAGTAAAGCGACGAAAGAGATATCCGGGTTAATTGCCGGAATACAAAAAGGGACTGAAGATGCGGTAAAGTCGATGGAAGAAGGAACTAATGAAGTCCAAAAAGGCTCGACACTTGCAAAAGAGGCTTCGACGTCTCTGAAAAGTATTATCAAGGCAATCAATAATACAGTAACGCAGGTACAGAATATATCATCTTCAGTTGATGGGATGTCGAGGGCATCGTGTGAGGCTGTTATCACTGTTAAGGAAATGGCGAATATTATTGAAGGTAGTTTGAGTTCGGTCAGGGATTTGACAGAAACTTCTCAGGGATTGATCCATAGCATGGGAAAGATTTTTAATGTTGCGGATGAGAATAAAATGACCTCTGAGATGATCCGCAACGCTATTCAGCAAGTGTCTCAAACAATCCGGGAGATTAATGATATGACAAATGAAAACTTTGGTTCTTCTGAGAAAATCTCCGAAAGTACTCATGCTGTTGGTACAGCTTACGAAGGCTTTAAAAGTGGAATTCAGAGTCTTCAAGCAAACATTAGTGCATGCTCTGAGAAGAGCGGTAATAAATAATTAAACAATCCTATTGCTTACTTATTTGTGGGTATGCTATAATTCATCTGCTTTGATCTGTTTCGGTGATGCTGGCTGATATAATGTCCCTTAAGGATAATTATACAGACAGATAAAACCGGTTTTGATAACTTAATATGGCCCGGTAGTTCAGTCGGTTAGAACGCCTGCCTGTCACGCAGGAGGTCGACGGTTCGAGTCCGTTCCGGGTCGCCATTCATAAATAGCATAGCCATCGAGAAATCGGTGGCTATTTTTTTTGTCTATTTTTTGGCGTATTTGGATTTTCTAAAAATTTTCTAAAAGTTTTGTAGACTACCTATAGTGTAGGGCTGGTTCTGTCCCTAATCGTCCATACTTATATACAAGTGTATACAAGTATGGATATTAGTCAGTTAGTATTAGCTTGCTGATAAAATTTCGAACGTAGGGCAGTAGCCTGTATCTACTAGAATGAGCTAGTAGGTAAAGTATTCTTTTAATTCTGTGTTATTTTACCAGCATCGCTAACTCTTCTTCTCGTTCATATGCTTTTAGCCGACCAGATAGTATTCCTAGCCTATAGCTAATCCCTTCACTCATTAATCTCCAATTTGTATTACTTAAGGAATTGTTGATTAACTTCTTAAGTTTATTACAACTTGAGCGCTCTTGTCTCTCATACTTAGTATCATTGACCGTGAAGTCTACAATTACATATTTACTAATTTCAGGTTTGCTAAACTGTAAATCTTGGTATTTTTCTGTTGTTATGGTTCTTTCTATTAATTCTTTAATTTGTCCAAGTTTAAGGATTTGTATTTGTTTTGTTTTTTGATAATTGGGGTCTTGTTCTTTTTCTATCATTTCATTAAGTTGTTTCATTTTGTTGAATTCTAGTATTTTTTCATAGCCTTCTTTATCGCTCAGACAAAAAACATCTCGATATTTAGCAAGCAGTACTCGTTCTTGCTTTTCACGTTCATCAAATTCTTGTTTGTCTTTTTCCCAGTCCCAGACTTCTTTTTCCTGATATCCACATTTTTTTTTACATAAATACAAAGTTGTAATGACTTCGCCAGCTTTTGTTGAATTTTCTTCAAGCGGTGAATCGCATTCAGGACAGGGCAATGGCTGTTTTCTCCAGGCTGTGCCATCTTCGTAATATGCAGATCTTTTCCCGCAATTTTCACAGTCAAAGAAGAATAGCATTTGTTCTTTTCCATTATGCGTTCGAAATCCGCCTTTGTTTATTAGTTTTACTTGCGAACGACATTCTTTACAGCGAACACCACGTGGAGGCATGGCTTCGTTATATCTATTTTCTTTTTTTTGATCCTCCTCCATCCTTTCGTTGATAAATGCTTCTTTTTCTCGAAACAATTCAACCTTTTGGAAGTATATGAAAATATCAGAGAGATGTGTTATTCGGTTATCAATTTCTTCTGGAGTTAGATTTTTTATTTTGTCTTCGTCCTTCAAAATATTTTCTTTAAAGATTTTTTGTGTTTGTATACATTTTTTGATAGTTATTAGATCATAACTATCAATATAGTATTGTCTTTCTCTTAGATACTCCATCGTATATCCTCCTAATAGATATATTTGTTAGATTTAATATTGTGTAATTGTAATTCTTGTTGTTTTTTTAGTAAAAGAGTATTTTTTTGTTAATAGTTAATAAGACTGGGGATGTATAGAATGTTTTACCAAGATTGTTGTCAATGTTACAATTCAGATACGTTGTTAGTAAAGGATACTTAGAACCGAGGAAATAATGAACAGCAAACCAGCTCAAACACATTTTGATGAAATAATATTGATGATCCGGGAATCCAGATCACGCGCACTCAGAAATGTTAACACTGAGCTAATCGATCTATATTGGCGTATTGGTGAATATATTAGCAAAAAGATCGCAGAAGAGGTTTGGGGTAAAAGTATAGTTGAGAATTTAGCGGAATACATTTTAAAGCAGGAACCTGATATCAAAGGGTTTTCTTCCCAAAACCTTTGGCGTACTAGACAGTTTTTCGAGACTTACAAAGAAAATCCAAAACTCTCGCCACTGGTGAGAGAAATATCCTGGACAAATAATATGATAATAATTTCGCGATGCAAAACAAGTGAGGAACGAGAATTTTATCTTAGCTTAACGGCAAGAGAATATTTGAGTAAAAGAGAGCTGGAACGGCAGATAAACTCTGGTATTTTTGAGAGGACGATGCTGTCGGATAAAAAACTCTCACCAGTGGTAAGAGAATTACCGCAGAATGTAGCCGGGGCTTTTAAAGATACGTATATTTTTGAATTTCTTAATCTCCATGATTCCTTTGATGAAAAGTCCCTGCAAAAAGCGCTCATAAAGAATTTGAAAGATTTTATACTTGAATTGGGTCGTGACTTTACCTTCATGGGCGAAGAATACCGGTTGCAAGTGGGGAACAGTGACTTTTTTATAGATCTTCTCTTTTATCATCGGGAACTACAATGTCTGGTAGCTTTTGAATTAAAAGTCGATAAGTTTAAGCCTGAATACCTTGGGCAACTCGAATTTTATCTTGAAGCTCTGGATAGAGACGTTAAGAAGTCCCATGAAAACCCGAGCATAGGAGTCTTGCTATGTAGAGACAAAGACAGTGAAGTAGTTGAATACGCCTTAAGTCGTTCAGTAAGTCCTGCCCTTATTGCAGATTATGAAACAAAACTAATACCGAAGGCACTCCTGCAAAAGAAAATACATGAGCTGTTCGAGAATACAGTAGTAGATTAGTTATGTTGAAATATTTTCTACTTTTATAAATATCAGCATCAAACAATAGTTAAAATAGAATACTATAATTATACAAGAAGAACAATTTCGAAGGGCTCACATTTCCCAAAAAACACCTTTATTATTTAATTTATTTTCTACAGCCACCCTGAATACCATAAATATTCCCTTTTCCCCCCTTTCATTCCCTCTATTAGTAAGAACAATAATAAGGAGGGAATAGTAATGTCTTACGAAATAACTACTACTGATTTCTCAAAATTTGGGTATAGAGAACGAGTCATAGTTGAAGAACTTCTTCGGGTCTGGAGGGAACAGGGGTTGCCTGAAGATTTCTGGGGAGAGGAAGTATCGATCATGATGAATATGAACTCTGGTTATGTGTTCCTGACGAATAGCGAATATCAGGTGGCTATGATGAATGGAGACAAGCTAGAATCCTGGTATACATGCACTAACTGTGGGCATGAGGGCTTTGCGGAAGACATGGAGCACAACCTAGATGACCCTGACTGCCGCGATTATTTACTCAATGTCGGAGTAATTAGCGAAGACGACCAGGAAGGAGGTGAATTATATGAATACTCTTACTCAACAATTGAGTAAACTTTTGCCCCCGTTATATTCGACAGAGAACTTTCTGCCGGATCAGGTTCGCGTGCCGGTGAAGTTGTTTAATGCGTACGGTGTTGGTACATGGTATATCACGGAGTTCGATGGGAAGGATATCATGTTTGGGTTTTGTAATCTTGGAGACGATGAAATGGCAGAGTTGGGCTATGTGAGCCTCAAAGAACTGCAATCACTAAAAGTTTATGGAATTATACCCGCCATAGAAAAAGACCGCTTCTGGGATCCTCAGACTACCCTTCATGAAGTCGTTACATTTAAAGCTCGATAACCTGACAAACATTTACACAATAAATTAAGGATAAATTATGCGTAAGCCAGGTAGATACTGGCCTGGGGCTATATTTTTGTCCATTTTATCTATAACACTGACAGATTTGCAAAGAAAGGAAGCAAGAAAATGGGAGAAAAAGTTTTTGGATATGTACGTGTCAGTACCGATTCACAAGCGGAAAAGGGGTACGGTATAAAGACCCAAGAAAAAGCCATAAGCGATTATTGTAAAAAGCAGGGATACGAGCTGGTTCAGGTTTTCCGTGATGAAGGAATATCCGGTACTAAGATCGACCGTGACGGACTCGGAGCGCTCCTTTCAGCACTTAACGGTGTGAAGAAGATTGTGGTAATGAATACCTCGCGGCTTTGGAGGTCGGATACAGTAAAAGTTCTGTTAAAGCGGGAGTTAGAAAAACTGCATGCGGATGTGGTAAGTATCGAACAGCCCACATATTCAATATATGGGAAAGACCCAAATGATTTCTTAGTTAACGGTATTATGGAACTTTTAGATCAATATGACCGCATGCATATCTGTCTTAAGCTTGCTCGTGGACGGAAGACCAAAGTAAAGGATGGTGTTAAAGGATGTGGGAATGCTCCCTTTGGGTATAGATGGCAGCACGAAGGAGTCAGTAAGCCAGTCATTGCTCAAGACATGAGTAAAGTACAGATAATAAAAGATATCTACTCAGAATTTGGGAAAACTAAAAATCTAAATAAAGTAGTGCAATATCTAAACTGTAAAGCATACCTGACCGAGAGGAATCGTCCATTTTCACGCGGATCTGTTCAGCACATCCTCAAGAACAGATTTTATATTGGTGAGGTGCGCTGGGGAAATACTGTCGTCCAGGGACAACACATTCCGATTGTTAATAAGATCATGTTTGGACGTATACAAGTTTTACTCAAAAGCCGAGAAAGGAGCAAGCCATGAAAGAGTTTGAACAAATGTTTAGGGATGTAGGAACAGTGTTTGTTTGTTTAAAAAGTATCCGGCAGAAGATCACGGGATTACCGTGTTCAGGATGGTTGTTCTTTCTGCTATATGGGTGCTTCGTGGCATTCTGCGTGTATGACGCTTTGTATTGGGATAAGGTTCTAGGACCTTTGTATACGAATAAAAAAGATAATGCTCAAATCGTTTAGATATTATTATCTACTTCTTGAAGTAATTGTGAAAGCATTTCTTGAGGCGAACTGCTAACAATATTAGCTATGTTAAGAAAAGTACATAATGTCGGGTTTACTTCTCCAGCTTCTATTCTTTGGTAATGTCTCCACCCAACTCCTGCCCCAGCAGCGACCTGTTCTTGAGTTAATTTTTTTTGTTCACGGTCATTTTTGATAATGGTGTTATTTCTCAGAATAATCCGACTTAATGTTGCTGAATAATCTGGCCGATTCAAAATAAACCGGCCAGATTGAGAATAATTAAAAAGTTTCAGATGCAG
>QKMY01000069.1 GCA_003242895.1 Candidatus Margulisiibacteriota bacterium | reverse complement strand
CAGAAGTACATTAATTCTTGTTGAACCGCCGTATACGGAACCGTACGTACGGTGGTGTGAGAGGTCGGTAGGTGAATTAATCACCTACCTCCTACTCGATGTCGGACATAATTTATAGTAGGATTAATTATATGCTAAAAAAATTACTATTGTTAATTATATTATTTTTCAGCTTTTCTTCTATTTCATTCGCGGTGATAAAGAATGATACTGCACTTGCTTCTTCCAATGTAATCTTGATTGGGGAGCGGCTTGGAGATACATTGGGGTATAACGTAAGAATCATTGGGGATATTAATGGCGACGGTGTCGCAGATATGGTAGTTGGTTCGCCGATGTACAATAATAGTGGAGCGGCTTCAGCAGGAAAGATTTATATTGTTCCGGGAGATCAAAGCTGGAATACTGCCACGTCAATCAATGCCTTAATATTAGGATGTGCGATTGCAAGTTATTATGGTGAAACTGCTGGAGATAGGCTCGGGAGCGAGATTAGTCCGGCCGGGGATGTAAACGGTGACGGATATTCCGATTTTTTTGTTGCTGCAGAAGAGAATGGTTCTTCAGGAGTGAGAGCAGGGAAAGTGTATTTGATTTTTGGAAAGCCTGGCGGGTGGAGTCAGGATCAATCAATTGCCAGCGCAGATGTGGAGTTTTTGGGAGAGAGAGCTGGAGACATCGCGGGAAGGTCTGTTGCCGGACTTGGAGATTTTAATGGTGACGGTCTAGCAGATTTTGCTGTAGGGGCAACGAAAGCCGGGTCAGGGGGAAAAGTCTATGTTTTCTTTGGTAAAACGGGTGTTTGGCAGCACAGCTATTCGCTAAGCGAATTCCCTCTTTCGTTTGTGAGCGAACAGAGTAATACCTGGTTTGGCAACTCGGTTGCAGGTGTCGGTGATGTTAATGGGGATAATTTCGATGATTTACTTGTATCTGAGTATCTTTATCCACTTGGTGCAGGCAATTTTTCCGAAACTGGAAAAGTATCATTGATTTTTGGGAAGGCATCTGGCTGGACCGCGAATATGCCGGTATCTGAGAATGTTGCGGCTTCCTATATCGGTGAGGCCAAAAATAACCATCTCGGAAAAGTTATTGCCCCGTGCGGAGATATTAATGGGGATGGCTTCAACGACATGATTATGGCTGCCCCGGATTATAATAGTTTTCAAGGCAAAGTTTATCTTGTGCTAGGAAAATCCAGTGGCTGGGAGAGAAATAAGCCGATTTCTCAAATAGCTAATGCATCGTGGGTCGGGGAATCCGGGGGAGATAGTGCTGGAACGGCACTGTCAGGCGTGGGAGATTTGAATGGAGATGGAACAAGCGAAATACTCATCGGAGCTCCACGGTATACTTCTAACATTATGAATGGGAAAGTATACATTATCATGGGGAACAAAGCATTTAATCTAAGAAATAATATCCATTTGTCTGAAGCTGACGGATCTTTTCTTGGAGATCAGACTATGGATGAAGGCGGTTTCTCAATTTCCGGCGGAGGGGACGTTGATGGGGACGGGTTTGATGATTTACTTGTCGGGGCTATTAGGGCCGGTGCGAATCACGAGGGCGGGGTATATGCAAACTTTCTGTATACGAATGAACCTCCGAAGTTCGTTGACTCTGTGGCTGCTTATGTTAGCGACAACTACTCAAGTCCTATAATCACCTCGATAAATGTGAACGATACGGTATACATAAAGATGGTTGGCGTTGACGGAGATCCCTGGGTAACTAATAATGCTACTGTTAAAGTTTTTTCAGGATCGGACCCGAATGGTATCTATCTGGAACTTTTTGAGCCAAGCCAGGATTCCGGTGTCTACTTCGGCATGCTGCGAACTTCATCGAGAAGCAGTTCCTTACAAGGGAGACGAATTCATGTAAGCGGTGGTGATGTGATAACAGTTATATCATTAGTTCCATCGACGAATACAACCTATCCATCGATAAACGTCTCTTTTTTGAATTCTCCGCCTGTCGTGACTACCGTATCAGCTTTTCAAGCCGGTTCACATGTACAAGTTAACTATGTGATTAAAGACACTAACGAAGACGATGTCTGTTTTAACAGTCATCCAAGTCAGGTTCAGTATACTCTTGCTCCTGGCGGACCGTGGAATGACGCTCAGATGACGGGGAAGGTAGATTATGTCTATACCGATGCAGTCAGTGTCACTCATGATGAGATCTTTGAGCCGCTTTATTGGGAGCCCGGGCAAGTAAGTGCTCAGTACTATATACGAATTAAACCAAAGGATATGATTGAATTTGCCGAGAAGTATATTACAAGTGATCCGGTGTCGATCGATACCATACCTCCATCAGCTCCAGCGTTTTTGTTGCCATCTTTGGTTTCGTGCAACATCATTACAATAAATGCCCTTTTATCATCAGATGCCAGTTCAATAAATTACGTTTTTTTAGGCCTATCGATTACCTCTCTGGATTTTGTTTCGGGAACCACGTTGACTGCAACATTGAATTTGCAAGAAGGTATCAACATAATCTCGATTGCTGCATTAGATGACAAATCAAATCGGTCAGTTACTACTTCTGCAACGATTCTGCTTGATACCGTGCCTCCCCTTACTCCAACTCCTGCATTTAACTCGGTCAGCACCTCTTTGAACTGGGTTGTCGTTACCGGAAGCTGTGCATTCGATGATCATAATGTAGGGTTTTATACTGAATCGAGTATGAATGTACAGTTTGCCTGCTATCCAACAAGTAACTTGTGGATTGCAACGATGAATGCTATAGCCACAGGATTAAGTGCTATTTCCTTTTTTACGACGGATGTGGCTGGGAATAGGAGCGCAACTGCAACAGTGTCTATCTTTGTTGATAATATTCCGCCAGCTGCCGCAGTGTTGTCCGCGATTGCTACTCTGAACGCTTCAACGATTTTGCTTGCCGGAAATGCCAATGAACCGGACCTTCTTGTTGAGGTCTACGTGCAGGATCAACTGATAGCCACGACGCAGACAACGGTATCTTGCAATTTTAGTTTTAGCCTTTTGCCGGTGTCTCCTACCAGAAATCAGGTTTGTGTAATTTTGGAAGATAAAGCCGGTAACCGAAGTAGTACGTCAAATATTTTAAATCTTATTTTTGAAGAGAGAAGCTTAGCCTACGTTGCCGGTGCGATAACCGTTACCGTGGATGTTCCGATTAGTGCGTTGCCGGTTGAAGATTCGCTGGTCGTTTCTATGGTTTCTTCCTCTGTGTTGTTTTCACTCTATAACAAGCCACCCGGAGGGCAAGACTATGTCATTGGAATGGATATTTATCTGCAAAACAATCAACAGCTTGTTGCGCTCAATAAACCTATAACCGTTTCTATTGAGCTCAATGAACATATAAATACTCCGCATATGCACTTGTTATTCCGGGAATACAATTCCTGGCATGATAGCTATTATCAAATTATCTCAACTTCCAATTCGCAAATGGTATTTTTATTGACGAAACTCGGACGGTTCTCCATGGTGCAAACAGCCCTGGATACTGTTTCACCTAATATCGGGACCATGTACGTTAATGATATCTTGCTGGTAGATGATGATTATTCCGGTGATTTGCCAAAACTAACGGTTGTAGTTACTGATAATCGTGCACTCCAGTCATACACAATAGCAATCAAAAGTCGTGCCGATGATTCTACGAAGACCGCTACGTCTAATATATTTTTGTCTACAGTTACCTTGAATCTAATTGTGTATGCCCCTAGTAGTCCTTTGCCTGATGGACGCTATTATTTTGAACTCGATGTGAAAGATTCTGCGGGTAATTCTGCGCTCAAACGGAGTAAAAACTTTGTCGTAAAGGATAATGAGTTCGTTATGAACATTCTTTCTGCTCCGAATCCATGGGATCCGACTAAGGGTGATTTGGTATTCGGGTATAACATTTCTCGCCGGGCTGAATTGAAGCTGGTTATTTTTGATTTGGCCGGTAATATTGTGAAAGAGTGGAGTTACGGCCTTGGTGATCCACATGCTGAGGTCGGTTACCATGAGATTACCTGGGATGGATATAAAGCGCAGGATAAATACTTGAAAAACGGATTGTATCTGGGATATTTTATCGCAGAATCAGATAAAATAGTTAGAAAGCAAAAATTAAAAATTGCTATAATTAGATAATGGTTCCGTACAATGAACGAGCTGCAATTGCAATTGTAGCTGCTAGGAAAAATATTTTTTTGAAAGCTTACCTATGAAAAAGTTTTTTTCGCTTTTATGCTTAATTGTTTTGAGTGCAATGAGTCAGGCATATTCTGATGATATAGCACTATTTACCAACACTATTGGTGCGCATCCTGCTGCTCTTGGTGGTGCTTATACGGCGGAATATGCAAGTATTTATTCGCAGTTTTATAATCCGGCCTCCTCTGCTTTTGCTCCGAGGACAATGATCGGATCTACCTTGTTTACAATATATGAGGTAGATGTTAAAGAATTTTCGATAGTTTATCCAGCGCCGTGGGGTGTTCTTAGTGCCGCGATAGTTTATGGTGGGTTGGGGGGCATTCCTTATACAGAATTGCAAGATAATCGTCCTGCTATCACCGGAAAAAACTTTACTTATGGCGCAACCAAGGTTCTTCTAGGGTGGTCAAATATCGCTTCGAAATTTTCCACTTCGATACCCGATGGCGATAACTTGTCAGTAGGCATTCAGCTTGAGTACTTATCGGAAACGCTTGAAAAAGCAAACGGAAATGCCTTGCTTTGCAACCTTGGCGGCTTCTATGTAGTTAATGATAATTTGTTTGCCGGAGTAAGTCTGCGCAATCTTTTGGGGGCGCAAGAAAAATGGGGCAGCGGTGCTTCAGCCGTTGAAATGTTAGATTCATCTTTGCGTTTTGGTATAAAATATATTATAATTTCTGAATGTGCAGAGCTTAATGTTGATTATGCATTAATAGCGAAGGGGAGCCTTAGCGCCGGGATTTCTTATGCCTTAGTTCCCGGACTATTTATCATGGCCGGTATGAATGAAGGCAAATTAAACGGAGGTGTTCGGCTTGCCTGGAATGGCGCTTATTTTGATTATTCATATTCTGCAGCAAAACATGAACTGTTATCCAGTACCAGCAGATTTTCTTTGGGGTTCGAGTTCGGACGGTCTCCGTTGTTAAAGGAAAAAGAGAATCAGTTGTCGGAGGATACTATAATAAGCATGATAAGGACGTACGATACTATATCGGCGGCTGACAGGAAAATTGAACTCATTGATAAAGTGGCAAGAACGAAACATCCGAGAGTTAAATCATTTCTTCTGAGCCTTGTTAAAGATGAAAATATGCAGGTGCGAAAATCAATTATAACGGGTCTTGTGCTCTCATTCCCAACTGAGGCGGAAGTGACGTTGGTAGACTGTTTGTTTGATCAGGAAAAAGATCTGAAAATAATGGCGGCTTTTTATCTTGGAGAAGTCGGAAAAAGTAGCTCTTTGAAGGTATTGCATCAACTTTTGCCATTCGAGGGCGACATTGATGTTATGAAAGCTATAAATGATGCTATTTCAAAGCTGGAAGCTAAAATGTAAATTGATTTTTTGCTTTTGGTCTAGTAATATGATTTATATAGGTTAATAAGAAAATTTGGTCTGTAAACGTAGGGTGTTGGCACTTTTTTCTGTGACTTTTTTTGATTGTTTATCCTGAATATTGAGGAGTAAGTTTTAATGGAGAAAATCTCTACTGGTATTATTAAATTGGATGAACTGCTTGGTGGCGGTTATCCAAAAGGAAAGTCAATTCTTATCGCTGGAGAACCTGGAACGGGGAAGACGCTGCTTTCTCTTCAATATCTTATTGACGGCGCTAAACGAGGCGAAAAAGGTATCTATGTCTCAATTGATGAGAAACCTGAACATGTTATTCATGATGCTCAGGAAATGGGCTGGGACCTTAAGAAGTATCTCGATGACGGGACTATTCTCGTTATTGATATATCGAGTTATTTTGCTAAAGTGAGAATGGCGCATGATGACATGTTTGACTATCTTAAGATTATAGACGATTTGTCAGAACATGTTACAAAAATGCAAGCTAAAAGGCTTGTTCTTGATCCGATTGCTCCTATGATATTTACCGAGAGCAGTTTTCCGTTGATGTCTGAATATATCCGTAAACTTATTTTTACTATGGATGGCAATCCTCACTGTACAACTCTTATGACCTCACATATTCCTGTGGGCACTAATCAACTTGGGCGGTATGGAATAGAAGAGTTCTTATCGACCGGAGTAATTGTTCTTAAGTTATTGCGTGCGGTCGAAAGCCGAAATCAATATATTCGTTCGATATTTGTTAGGAAAATGAGAGGTATTCGCGTTGAACTCGTTGAATATTCGTATGAAATAGTGACCGAGCGAGGCTTAGTTATTCGCCAGCCTGTTTAATGATATTTCCGATAGCTATAACAGAACAAATTTTTCACTGATATCAAATTTAAGACCGGTAAAATTAAAACTTAAGAGGAATAAAATGGGTAAAGCAAAAATTTTAATAGCTGATGATGAACCTAATATATTAATGCTTATGGGGATTATGCTCGAAGATGCCGGATATGAGATTGTTCGAGCTCAGAATGGTGCTCAAGCTTATGAGAAGGCAATAGATGAAAAGCCTGACCTCGTTATAACTGACGTTATAATGCCGGAAAAAGATGGCTTTGAAGTATGTAGAAATATTCGTTCCCATAAAGATATAGGAAATACCCCAATTATTATTTTATCTGCAATGGGGGATGAGTATAATAAACTAACCGGATTTGAGGGCGGTGCCGATGATTATGTTACCAAACCCTTTAATACTGAAGAATTAAAAGCACGAATTCAGGCATTACTTATTCGCTACAAAGGTCGTTCATTTAATCATGACACTAAATATATTTCCCGGAATGAGAATGAAAATAGCTGTAGTTCTTCGGAAGTTTTTTTTGTCGACCTCATTCCATCAGGAATTCCACAGCTGGATGCTGCTCTTCGCGGAGGAATTCCCCGTGGTTCGAACATTCTGGTTATGGGGCCTATAGGAATCGGAAAATCAACTCTTTGCAGGAGTTTTATTAGTGCAGGTATTAAAGCTCAAGAGAAATGTATGTTTGTCACCATTGATGATGCCCCCGATCTTATTCGAAGAAAAATTTCCGAAATTCTGGGCAGGAATATTTCGTTTTATGAAAAAGAAGATATTATTCGTTTTGTTGATGCTTATTCCTGGTCAATCGGCGCAATTGTCGAGAATGAAAAATTTGCGGTTAACGGAATACTCGAACTTAATCAGCTTTCCGGGGTTATTTCTGATGCGGGAATGGACCTGGGGCAGACTATTCAGCAGAAACAAGGCGGTAGACGGATTATCGATTCTATCTCCAGCTTGCTGGTTAATTTTGAATTGTCGACGGTTCAACGGTTTCTTTCTCAAATTGCCCGTACTTCTATTGCTTTCGGTAGTGTTACTACTTTTTTTGTTTTGGAAGAAGGTACAGTCTCTGACCAGGTTTTGAACAACATCAAGTACATTATGGATGGGGTCATAGAGATAACCGAATTTGATAATAAAAGGAAGTTGCGTGTCGCTAATATGAAATGGATTAAATACAACAAAAGTTGGATTGATCTATAGCGCTAGCTGTATTAAGAAATATAAAATTGAAAAAAGTATTTGGGAATGATACTATGTTAGCTGGTTGAAAAAAATTATCATTACCAATTCTAAAAATTAAGGAGATTCGTATGAAAACACAAACACCAAAAGGTGTTCGTGATCTGCTGCCTGATGACGTCGATTCCAGAGGAGACGTGGTTAGTACACTAAGGAACATATTTAAAGCTAATGGATATCGTCGGATTATTACTCCGACATTTGAACTTAATAGCGTTTTGAAGCTCGGTATGGCATCCAGATTGCAAAAAATGTCTATTACATTTCCTGACCATAATGGCAATTTAATGGTATTACGTCCTGATATGACAACGCCTATTGCTCGAGTTGTTGGAACGAGGATGGGTCAACAGCCTAAGCCGATTAAACTTTTTTATTCAGCGAATGTTTATAGGCAACAAAAGCCGGAGGCCGGAAGAGAGCTGGAGTTTTATCAAGCAGGCGTGGAGCTGTTTGGGCAAAATGGTGTTGATGTTGATGCACAGATTATAGCTCTGGCCGTTGAATGTTTGAAAGCAGTAGGACTTAAGAATTTTCTTATAGATATAGGGCATATGGGACTCATTAATAACCTGCCGCCTAGCAAACTTGAGGCTTTTGAGAAGCAGGATTATGTTACGCTTGGAGATATCCCTTTGAGAGGTACTCATGAAGTAATTGAAAAGTTTCCATATTTTTGTGAATTATATGAAGAATTAAAGAAGCTGGGTGTGGAAGAGGAACATATTTGTTTTAACTTGGGGTTAGTAAAGGAAATCGGATATTACACCGGCGTTGTTTTTGATATTATTGATAAGGGTGTCGGTTATTTTATCGGGAGCGGTGGACGTTATGATAGTCTGGTTGGCTGTTATGGGGACGATTGCCCTGCAATTGGGTTTGCCTTCGGAGTAGAACGTTTGCTGCTTTCTTTGGAAGTAGAAAGAGAGAATAGATCCTAATGATAACAATTGCGATACCTAAAGGAAGTTTGTTTAAGCCGAGTGTTCAGGTCCTTGAGAAGATTGGTGTTAATTTTCAAAAAGATGATGCCAGTCGCAAATTGACTTATTTTGATAAGGATGGAAAATATAAATTTATCATTGTTAGGCCGATGGATGTCCCTGTTTATGTCGAGCATGGGGCTGCTGACTTAGGTATTGTCGGTAAAGATGTTTTAAATGAATCGGCTTGCAGCATAGCTGAATTGGTTGACCTGAAGTTCGGATACTGTAAGCTGGCAATTGCTGCCTTGAGAGATCAAAATTTTAAAGAAAAAGGACTGCTTCCGAATTTGCGGGTAGCCACTAAGTTCATGCATTGTGCTGATAAGTATTTTCGCACTATTGATCTTAAAGTTGAGATTATCAAGCTTTACGGATCTATTGAACTGGCTCCTATCGTAGGGTTGTCTGACGTGATTGTGGACCTTGTGGCTACTGGTCAGACACTTCATGAAAATGGTCTCGAAATTATAGAAACTATTTTTGAGTCAACTGCAAGGTTTATCTCAAATAAAGTGAGTTTTAAAACTCATTATCCGCAAATTATTAAAATGGCTCAAGGCTTAAAAGAAGCTGTTGAGCAAGAGATTTATCAATGAATTTTTCTAATACCCCGCGATTGCCGATAACGGTCCATCCAGTGAGAAACATAAATGCGGACCTCGATATTCCTGGAGATAAATCTATTTCTCATCGAAGTGTCATTTTGGGTAGCCTGGCACAAGGTGAAACGAGGATTATTAATTTTTTAGAATCCGAAGATTGCCTGAATACTATTGAGTGCTTTAAAAAGATGGGCATTTCTATAAATTCCAGTAAGGATAAAAAAGAACTTACTATAATCGGGAAAGGTCTGTATGGGTTGTCGGCTCCAAGGGAGACTCTTTATGTCGGAAATTCAGGGACTGCTATTCGCTTGATGCTAGGAATCCTGGCTGCCCAGAAATTCGATTCGGTTATCACAGGAGACGCTTCTATTTGTACACGTCCAATGGGGAGGGTTATTAAGCCGCTTCAGCTCATGGGCGCAAATATCCTTGCTCTGAATGAAGATAAGTCGTTATTAGCTCCTTTGAAAGTTCTCGGTAATCAAAAAGTTAAGGGAATAACTTATGAAATGCCAATGGCTAGTGCTCAGGTGAAATCTGCAATCATGCTTGCCGGTCTTTATACCCCGGAAAAGACTGTGATTGTTGAGCCGGGACCTGCACGGGACCATTCAGAACGCATGCTGCGTCAATTCGGCGTAGATGTTAATGTTAGTCACAATGTCATAGAGCTTACAGGTGGCAGGGAGTTATCTTCTCAGGATATTAAGGTCCCTTCTGACATTTCTTCCGCTGCTTTTTTTATTGTCGCAGCCTTAATTGTGCCCGGATCGAAAATTGTTTTACCTCGAATTGGCATTAATCCGACCCGAACAGGGATTTTAGATGTCTTGCAAGAAATGGGTGCAAAAATCACCCTGCATAATATTGATAGGAGCTCTTGTGAACCTGTTGCCGATATCGAGGTGGTTTCCAGTCAACTGAAGGGAATTAACATCGAAGGTTCAGTTATTCCGAGAATAATTGATGAGATTCCGATAATTGCTGTAGCAGCGGCTGTGGCAGAAGGAAAAACGGTGATTTCCGGTGCAGAAGAATTGCGCTATAAGGAATCCGATAGGATTGCGACTATATGCAAAGAACTCACAAAGTTTGGGACCCATATTGTTGAAAAAGAAGATGGGCTTATTATCGAAGGGGCGCGGGATGATTTGAAAGGCGCTGTTTGTAAGAGTCACGGAGATCACAGGATTGCTATGTCATGTGCGATTTTAGCTCTGGTGAGTAAAGGTAATTCTTGCATCGAAGATGTAGATTGTATTAATACCTCTTTTCCTAGATTCTTTCCTCTGTTTGAGCGTTTGTTGGAATTTAATTATTGAGTTGTGATGTTAGGTGTTAGCGCTAACACTAACACCTAACACTTAACACTTAACACTTATAACTGGTCCCTTACGAACAATAATTTAATTGCTCCTTTGTATTGCTGTTCAGTTGCGTTTGTGAAATCACCCTTTACTTTAATAGTGATAACCTGGGATATGCTGTTCTTAAAAGGCGCATTCCATGATTTCAGTGTAATGCAGGAGGCATGTTGTAGTTCCTGATACGGATATTCAGCAACTGATTCAAGCTCAAGAGGGATGACGCTATCTGCGTTTTGTTGTCCTATTAGTCCATCGCCCGCTAGCATTTTGGCTTTAGCCCTTACTCTTAACAGATCAGGATCATCGAGGTCCGCGTAAGCAATATTCAGTGTTATGTATCCTTCAGCCTCAATTTTCCCATGGCTGGTAACATTGAACTGTATATTGCTGACCGCAGAAAACGTCATTGATCCTGGTACGCTCGGCTCAATTGTTACCGATTGGTTTGTATTTAGCATGCCTGGCTTTCCTATTGAAATCATTATTATATTGCTTGCTATCTCGTGTGCTGTTGTTTGTCCCATAAGCGACTGCACCTCAGTTTCCGATCTGGTTATTTTGCCACAACCTATAAGAGACATTGCGATAATGCTTGTTATTGCCAAGGCTAGTATTTTCTTCATATTGCATCCCCCCGCTTTCATTGAATTATTGTTGATGCATATATTACACTAAAAAAGGAGAAATTCAATATTAGTTAATTAAAGATAATAATATAAAAATATAATGAAAACCATTGTGAGTGGCTCGAAATGGCTATTTGCCCTTGTCACCTGTTGGAGAATTTCTGCTGCGTTTACGGCAGCACCCTTTTGAGCCGGAAAAATAAGTTATCCCGGGCGGAGTATCTACTCCGAGTTTTTTCGGTAGATTATGGAAGTTAAAAGAAATAAGCTATATTGCTCTATTGTCTAAAATAATTAATATGATTATTATTAGTACCATAATAATGGCAAATACAATAATTAATCGATAGAATATCTTAGATGAACTTTGAATGAACGAGGTAAGCGAATGATTAGAATAATTGAAGATAATATTATTGCGGAAGTTAATAAACTTATTGATAGGGCCTCGCTTACCTTTGATAGGAAAGAAGAGCCGATTGTGAAGGATATTCTTGCAAATGTTGCTGCGCATGGCGATAAGGCGCTTATAGAGTATACTAACCGGTTCGATAAGACCAATTTTGCACATCCTGCCAATTTGACGATATCGAGAGAAGAGATTGAACAGGCAGTCAGCACGGTTGAACCTGAGGTATTCGCAGCTTTGACTCGTGCAATAAAAAATATTGAGGACCATCATAAGCAGCAGAAGCATGAGTCCTGGACGTATGAACCGGAGCCAGGCGCTTCTACCGGAATACGATATACCCCCTTGGCTTCTGTCGGAGTTTATGTTCCGGGAGGGACGGCTGCATATCCTTCCACAGTACTTATGAACGTTATCCCTGCAAAAGTCGCCGGAGTTGAAGAGATAGTGATGGTCACCCCTCCTTCAAGTTCGGGAGAGATAAATAAATATATACTGGCTGCGGCTTACCTTTTAGGGGTTTCAAAAATATTTAAGATCGGGGGGGCGCAAGCAGTAGCAGCCTTGGCTTTTGGTACTGAAACAGTTCCCCGAGTTGATAAAATTGTTGGTCCTGGTAATATTTGGGTCACACTTGCAAAGAAACAAGTTTATGGTACCGTTGCCATAGATAAACTTGCCGGGCCAAGTGATATCACAGTTCTTGCGGATAGTAACGCTCCTGCTCCTTATGTAGCTGCGGATCTTCTGAGTCAGGCCGAACATGACGTTCTGGCATCTTCAATTGCTATCGTTTTATCAAAGGAACAAGCACAAAAAATCCAGCAGGAAGTCATAGCCCAGACCAGTAAGCTACCTAGAAAGACTATTGTCGAGGCATCCTTGAAAAACTATGGAGCGATTATCGTTGTTAAATCGGTTGAGGAGATGATTGTTATCGCGAATACTATAGCTCCGGAACATTTGGAGATAATGTTTCGTGATCCCAATGAAATCCTGCCGCATATTAAAAATGCCGGAGCTATTTTTTGTGGATATTATACTCCTGAGCCTCTTGGTGATTATTATGCCGGCTCCAATCATGTTTTGCCAACCGGAGGGACTTCGCGTTTTGAATCGCCACTAGGGGTTGATGATTTCGTAAAAAAAACCAGTATCATTCAGTATTCCAGAGAAAAAGCATTGGCAACTATCGGGGATATCGAATTACTGGCAAGACTGGAAGGGTTTGATGCCCATGCCTACTCTATGTCAGTTCGCAGGCAGTTATAATTGGAGGACTCGTGTTATTGTATTGCAAAGATCGTCTATGTCGAATGGTTTTACCAGGAAGCCTGCGATCCCTATCTGTTTCCCTTGGATAACATGTTCCTTGGTTGCAAGGGCTGTGATAACGATAATCGGAATATGCTTTGATCGAGTATGGTTTTTTAATGTTTCTGCTGCCTTGAATCCATCAAGTCCTGGCATGGACAGGTCCATTAATATGAGGTCGGGTAATTCTTTGATCCCTTTTTCGATGGCTTCATAACCATTTGCCGCTTCAATAATTGCAAAGTTTTCTTTATTTAATATTGCCGAGAGACAATTTCTCACAAAAACACTGTCATCAGCGATAAGTACCTTTTTGAGGTATTCGTCTGGAGATGGCTCACTATCTTGAACATTAATTTCGGGAGAAATATTTTCCATATATATCCTACTGTTATTATTTGAACATAGATTCATTAAATATAGAAGCTGTAAAACAAAAGATTTGTGCGCCTTTTTCCCAGGCATCGTATGGAAGGCCAGCTTTGCAGCATGTTTGTCGCAGAAATTCTTCGCGGTCCCAATTCCATTCTGTTGCTACCTGAGGCAATAGTAATCCAGAATATCCGCCTTGTTTAACAATAAGCCCATGTTTTCCTACCTCTATTTCTTTATGGTCAGTGATTTCTTCTATGGGAGAAAGAACCGAGATTTCGATGTCGATTTCAAGCTCTTCGTGGGTTTCTATCGGGGGAAACCGGTTATCTTGAAAAGCCGCTGAAATAGCCATCTCTTTTATTGTATGCTCCAAGGATTTGATCGGCTGGATATAGCCGATACAGCCTCGCAAACGCCCTTTTTTGTGGAGGCTGACAAAGGCGCCTCGTTTTTGCTTGAGAATAGCCGCAGGGGATGGCGGCAGCTCGTCTTGAGGGATGCGGAGCTGTCCTCTGATAGTATTCCTGGCAAGCTTTAATAAGTATTTTTTTTCATCTGAACTAAGCTCGCTTTTTGATACAGGGTTTTTGCTGATGGCTAACGCGCCATATCCAACAACGGAATTGTGATCTCCGGTTACGTCTCCGGAATTTTCATACTTTAGTATCGTAACATTCGTGTATCCAAGATTTTCTAACGCAAAAATGGTGACAATCGCAGGAATAAATCCGCACATTTCTATTTTTTTTGCATTGTAGTCTTCAACGAGTTCCATGATGTCCAGGTGGACAATATGGTCTATTGCCTTGTGATCCATTTCCAGTGCTTTGTTATAATGATGAAAATGAGAGAAATCTGTGCTGGCTATCAGTATTGTTTTTTCATTGTTTTTTATTATGCTAGCTAAAATATTCGCGGTTTCGGTTATTTCTTCATACGAGATATTTCCAATGATAATCGGAATGATTTTTGCCTTTGGCGCGACGATTTGAATGAAAGGCAGTTGAACTTCAAGACTATGTTCTTGGCTGTGAGCCGATTGGTTGTAATTAAATGTTTTTGATTGAGCGGCTATTTTTTCCCTAATGTCGGCATTTATTTCTACAGTTCCGAGCGGTGTTTGATAGTAATTCATTGTATCTATAGAGATCCCATTAAAATATGCGTAATGGCTGGGGCCTATTATTATTATATTCTCCGGGTTTAGCTGTTCAACAATTTTATAGACATATGCCGCTGTTTGCCCAGAGTAGGTAAATCCGGCATGCGGTGCTATGAACCCTAAATAGGGGTGGTCAGTTTCTTTTTCAGGCGGTACCATATCAAGAAATGACTTAAGTTGATTTGTTAAGTGCAGGGGGTCATCTGTATAAAAACTTCCCGCTACATTAGGCTTTCTCGTTTTAGATTTCATATTACACCTACAGTTCTAATAAGTTAAAGTAATAATACCTCAAATGAAAAAACAATGCCAATTTTATTGCGCTCATTTTAGTTGTTCCGTGTTCATTAGCATATTGTAATTTGGCTTTCTATAAATACCATTGATTTAGTTATTAATGGAGGAGTTATAACTCGCGATCAAGAATTTTGCAAATTATCAAATTATGTGATATATCTAAGATTATAGTTATTAATTATACCATAAAAAAACACTGAAATTTAAATTTTGACGGGACGATAATTCTATAGATTAATAAATAGGATTGGATTTGAGGTTATTACGATGAATATCGAAAATGAATGGGAACATTCAATAAATCACGAAGAAACTGAAACTAATACAGTGGCTAATTTGCTGAATCTATCTAAGAAGGATATCGAGAATATCATTGTCTCGGAATTCGGTGAAGATTTTAAAGAATCAAAAGGCTTTGATAATCTTCTCAATACCCTCATCAATTAAAAGAGATATTGCGCACATGTTAAAATGACGGCGTTAACTACAGATAATTTATTTCAAATTTCATTTATATAATAATTCCATATTTATTTAATCAAAAAACAACACAAATAATTTAACTGGTACCCTTGTTTTTTCTTGCAGGTTAATTGGCTCATTGCGGAAGAAATAATAACAAGAATATGGAAATAATACTGGTCGTCACGTATACTTAACTTAGTAACAATCCTGAAAGTTATTTTTTTATTAATTAATATGACCAAAATTATTTATATTTTATTTCTCTTATTACTGTGTCCTTCATGTGTGTTTGCGCAGCAATTAACTGATAATGATGTAAAAAACATCGTTAAACAAAAAACCATTGAACACGTTGTTTATGAACGTTATCTGAAGTCTGCAAGTGGACCTGTTAGTGTTTTTGGCTATCATTTTGACTCATATTTAGATGCCAGTTTTTATTCTTCTCTCGCAATCTTCGGTGCTATTGACGGCGACCGGGGCGGCTACGGTATCGCAGCAATTGGTGTCGGATTTGCTCGCAATCTTGCCCCAAACCTAGTTTTTGATTGTAAGCTGTTGCTTGGTTCCGGCGGTGGGGGTGGGGTTCCAGCGGGCGGTGGATTCGCAATAGAACCACAGGCGGGATTAAGCTACGAATTCATTCGAAATGTATATTTGGAGACTAAATTCGGTGTGCTTTATTTCCCTTCCGGGAAATATTATACCCCGATAGTTAATTTTGGTTTTTCATATCGATATTATCAACTAAAGCTTCCCTATTAGTTTTCAATGAAACAAAGCTTTTTCCCCTTTGCTGCTGCCAATGGCCTGATTTTTTCTACCAAGGATGAAAATTTTTCTGGTTTTAGTGATTGTGGGCCATCTGAGGCGGCGGTTTCCGGTGTATGATGAACTTCGATAATTAATCCGTCAGCCCCGCAAGCAATTGCAGCAAGCGAGAGGTCTTCGACATAATACCAATGGCCGGCTGCATGGCTGGGATCAATCACAACAGGAAGGTGACTAAGTTTTTTTAGGACGGGAATTGCGCTGATATCCAAAGTGTTGCGAGTTTCGGTTTCAAATGTTCTTATTCCTCGTTCGCAAAGAATGACATTATAGTTTCCTTCACTCATGATATATTCTGCTGACATCAATAACTCTTTAATCGTTGCTGCCATTCCTCTTTTTAAAAGGATTGGTTTTCGTGATTTCCCGACTTCCTTAAGGAGCATATAGTTTTGCATATTTCGCGCACCGATTTGCAGAATATCAGAATACTCCGCTACTTTTTCTACGGTTGCCGGAGAAATAACTTCGGTTACTATTTTAAGTCCGGTTTCTTTGCGTGCTTTCGCAAGCAATCGAAGACCTTCTTCTTCCAACCCTTGAAAGCTATAGGGTGATGTTCGTGGTTTATAGGCACCGCCTCTTAAGATCGCAGCTCCTGAGCTTTTTACTTCTCTGGCGATATGCAGGATTTGTTCTTCGGACTCTACTGAGCATGGACCTGCCATAAGGACAATCTCGTCTCCTCCGATGTGCAACCCATCAACGTTAATTACAGTGTTTTCCGGCTTTGTTTCCCGACTTGCAAGTTTGTATGGCTGCATGATCGGCAAGACCTGTTCAACCCCTTCGAGCGACTCAAGGGCTGTTAATCTCGATTTGTCTCCTATACCGACTGCGCCAACAACAGTACGTGCCACTCCTACAATAAGATGGGATTCGTAGCCCATGTGTGCAATATTTTCGATGACCTGATCTATCTGTTTTTGTGTTGTTCCATGTTTCATTACAATAATCATGAATTAATTCCTTTCTGATTTACATTACAGGCACATACATTTCATAAACTATTATTTTATTTAATAGGAAAATTATTGAGGATGTACGCGCCTTGAATTAATGAACAGCAAACTTTTTTATTTATTGTACATTAACTGATCGCAAAAAACTATCAATGAATAACTCGATTTGCAAAAACTTGATTCTATCAAAGCTTCTATTTGCCGTAGATACTTTTTGTTTTGCCATAATCGCTATATTTTATTAAAATAATGAAGTAAGATTTATGGTGGTAATTGTTATTGAGAATACTTGAAAAAATGTATAAATCATCGAAGGAGTGTCCCATGAAACATGAAATATCATTTTATTCCGAAGGTATGCTTGTCGCCGCTGACCTTTACATGCCGGAAAATATTAAAGAAGGAGCCGTGCTTCCGGCTATAGTGCTCTGTCATGGATTTGCCGGGATCAAAGAAATTCTACTTCCTGATTATGCAGAATTGTTTTGCAGCAAAGGATATATCGCATTGGTCTTTGATTACCGGGGTTTTGGCAAGAGTGAAGGCGAGCGAGGCCGATTGGTTCCTATTGAGCAGATCTCCGATGTGCGAAATGCGATTACCTATATCGGATCGCTTCCGGAAGTTGATTCAGGTAAGATTGGCCTTTGGGGCTCTTCTTTCGGAGGTGCCAACGTCATCAGCGCAGCTGCAATTGATGTTCGAGTAAAATGCATTGTCGCTCAGTTGACCTTTGGAGATGGGGAAAGGGTTATAACCGGCAACATGAACGCAGACGAAAGAGCAAAGCTGATGGGAATGCTGCTAAAAGCCCAAGAAAGACAGGTCTTGAAAAATAAGCCGCTGTTGTTAAGCCCTGATCAGATTCTTACCGATAATGACTCAAAGAACTTCTACAATAACGCTTTAGAACAATATCCAGAACTAAAAACGAAACTACCAATAACTATATTGCAAAATATTATTGAATATAAACCGGAAGATTACATAGCGCGGTCCAATGTTCCCGTACTCCTCATCGCCGCGGAATACGATACTGCCTGCCCGTGCAAAGAATCGACATATTTATATGAAAAAGCTATTGCGCCAAAGCAACTGTTCATCATGGAAAGAACTCGGCATTATGATGTCTATGCAGGCGAAAATTTTATTGTATCTTCGGGCAAGGCACTTGAATGGTTTGAACAATACCTGAAATAGGCCGAGTGTTAAAGTTCCTGAGATTTAGCCGACATATTCATGTATAATAATTCAATAGACATGCTGGAACAAAAATTTGTAAATCTCATAAAGGCTTATTTGCCTCAAATAAAAGATAAAAAATTGCTGATTGCGGTGTCTGGCGGCGCTGATTCCGTATGCTTGCTTGATATCTTTGTCCAGGTGAGAGAGCAGTACCATTTAGACCTTTTTGTTGCGCATTTTAATCATATGCTGAGAGGGGAAGACTCCGACCGGGATGCTGTTTTTGTGAAGGAGTTATGTGAAAAATACAATATTCCGGTTTTTATAGCTACTTTTGATGTCGCGGCTTTTGCAAAAGAAAACAAGTACTCGCTAGAAGAAGCCGCTCGTATAAAAAGGTACAATTTTTTTTCGGAGGTAGCAGAATATACGTCTGTCCGGACGATTGTCAGTGGACATCACGCTGATGATCAGGTAGAAACAGTACTGCAGCGGTTTCTTGGCGGTGCGAGTGTTGACGCTCTGGCTGGAATGGACCTTCTGCGACCGCTTTTTTGCAATCCTGAACTCCTTGTGTTCCGGCCTTTCCTTTCCAGTTGGCGCTGGGAAATTATGGATTATCTCGCTAAAAATAATCTCCAGTTCCGTTTTGATGAAAGCAATCTGAATTATAAATACTCGCGTAATAAAATCCGCAACGAGCTTATTCCGATGCTTACGAAAAACTACAATCCGGCGATTAAGGATTCGATAACGAATATTTTGACCATGATCAAGGAAGATGCTGATTTTTTTAGAAAAGAAATTGACCGGTATCAGCCAGAAATAAAAACCGGACCGGACTATCTGGCTATTGATGTAACGACGTTATCTTCACACCCGGCATTACGAAAACGATTACTGCTGAAATTATTTAGAGAATCGTCCCTTCCGCCAGAGACACTTTCCTTCCAAACATTGTGTAAGCTCGATGAATTGTTGTCCAAGAATAAAGCGTCTTTTTTGATTAATCTAAAAAATGATTTTCTCCTTAAGAAAAGTCAGAACTGGCTATCAGTGGAACCAGTCAATGCCGATGATCACTTCTTTTCCGTTCCAGCCCCTGGTCTAGGAATAGTCACTCTGCCTGAAATTAATAAGCAGATATCCCTGGAGCTGGTGTCCCAGGATGATTATAAGCCGGCAGGAAATAATCCAGTATTTCTTGATGCGGATAAGGTGGTGTTCCCGCTTACGATACGTTCTCGAAAGAGTGGCGATACCTTTTATCCTTTAGGCAGTCAAACATCAAAAAAAATCAAAAACTACTTCATTGATAAAAAAGTTGATCGTTTTGCGCGCTGGCAAGTTCCCTTGTTTATTGATAACCGGGGCAATATTCTGTTTGTCGGCAACTACCACATTGATGACCGGTATAAAGTGACTGCCGTAACTAAAAAAATTCTCAAAATTTATATCCGGGATTTAATGTGTTATACTGAAAAATAGTGTTCCCGGTGAATTAACTAAGTTATATGTCGCTTATTGTTAACTAACCTATTACTACGATTAAAATATAATTTGGGGGATCATTATAAGGAGGCTACTGCAGTGACTATCAATCCAGTGTATTCTAATTCGGTGGATATTACGAAAACCGATTCAGAAGTTATCATAAATTTTAAAATGAAAGAAAAAGATCAGGAAAATCTCATATCAAAAATTGTTTTGAATGTTAATACCGCCTCCGCACTTTTTAACGAATTGCAACAAAGCTTTGGTGTCTCTGGTCAAAGTAGTCATACGATAACTGCCGCACTGAGAAAAGCCAAAGTTCTGGTAGTTGAAGATAATGCTAACTATCGTACTGAAATAGTTGCCTATCTTAACCGAAACAACTTTGATGTCTATGAAACTTCCAATGGCGATAATGCTGTAAAAATGATCGATAAGATTAATCCGGATGTTATTCTGATGGACCATATTATGCCAGTGCTTAATGGTCTTGATGCGGCAAAAGTGATCAAACTGGACCCTGAACACCAGCATACCAAAATTTATTTGCTGATCGGCTATGGTAAAGTAACTGATTTTTCGGATATTATGGGAAATGTTATTTACAAACTGCTTCCGAAACCAATAAACTTGGAAGAGTTGAAAAAAGAGATAGAATCAGTGTGATTGCAAAAGGTTTTCTATTCATCGCTGCTGAATAGTGCCCATTGGTTAAAATTAATCGTGAATCCTACGCTTGGACTTGAAATATTTCCATTGATAAAGTGCATATAGCCTAGCTCCAGGAACATGTTAACTTGAGATGACAGCTCTATTCCCAGTCCCATCGTTGGTTGAATAATCATTCCGCCCCCTTGAGGCGCGCTCCCGCCACCACCTGCTCCAAAAAATATTCTCAGATCATAGAGGAGATTGGGCGCAAATGAGGATTGGTGCCCAAGCATTATCCCGCCTTCGATATATCCGGACCTTTTCCCTCCGATAGCGCCATAACCAGCTTCGCCCCAATACCAGGAAGGAGCAATCCATTTCCGGTCTTTCGCCCCATAAAGAACTATTTTTTCGGCGCTGGAAATCTGATAGGTTTCAGCACAAAACGTAAGTGTGCGAAATGATTTCCAGAGGACAGAATCATTTGCTGTTATTTCGTTCGCGATAACATCAGTATTGCTCAGGATAAAAGAATAGAGTAATAAGGAGGAAAATAATAACTTGCTGTTCACGGTATCCCCAGGGAATATGCTGCTAATTTTTAAGAAGTCTTGAAAACTGTCTTCATCTCAGGATTCAGCTGATAACCAGTACCTATTTTATTAAATATCTTTATGCCGGGAATGTCAAATTTTGTCTGATCGGGGTAATTCCAGCGTCGGTGCGAAAATGGCTAAACAGTCCATTCAGACAGGATAGGTCGGCATCGTTTTGTTTTATTCTCTCTGTGCATTCGTGATGGATGATCTCGAATATATTTCAGCCCATTTATATTCAATTTAAATGAGTTCAATCCTGTATTTGTCCTTAGACCATAGAGAATCATTAATATTGGTTCCGGTCAATTTTTAAAATAGGAACTTATGAGTTGAAGATTAATGTCCCACCATATCCCGATATCCATAAGGATCATACGTCGCTTGTGACATATCAGCAGCGGCGGCGTCAAGTCCATTCCAGTGTTGTACTGGATATATTGTTAGTTTGAGTTCCGGTATGTATATTTTTGTCAGCTTATTTCCAATTTCAATTGTTTCATGGGTAAAATCTTTGAAAGCCGTTATTATCTCATTTATATCTGCATCCCCAACTCCTAAATAGAAAATTCACACAAAGATATAGGAATGTATAGGACAGATTTTTGCCAAAAAATTTACCAAACCCTGGATGGTGTTGATTTTT
>QKMY01000068.1 GCA_003242895.1 Candidatus Margulisiibacteriota bacterium | reverse complement strand
AAGTTGATCTGCTATTATTTCCATAAGGGAATTCCTTTCTTGATATAGTCTGATTAACTAATATCTTATCAGGAATTCCCCCATCTTTGATGTACAGCCATATATTGATCTGTTTGGCTATGATATGGATTGTTTCAGGGATCGACAAATATATTTTTTCTATGAGATGTGAGTTTTGATAAAAAGGAAATTTATATAAGTCTGATAACGATTAACTGCAGCGCCCTTGCTTTATTCTTTTTGTTATATTTGAAAAATATTCAATAGGATTATTTATGAGCATACGACACAAAACCATTTTATTACTTTGTTTATCATTAGTTGCCTTATTGTTAATCACAACATTAGTTGCCAGAAACTTTTTCCTCGATAATTATTTGTATCTAGAACAGCAGATGATGACAAGAAATCTGGAGAGAGTCAAATCAACGCTGACAGATTATTCTGGGAGTCTGGAGGTACTATCGTCTGACTGGGCAAATTGGGATGATACGTATCAGTTTGTAACCGATAAAAGCGAGAAATATATAGAATCTAATCTCCCTTATCAATCTGTACTAGACCTAAAACTTGATTTTATGCTTTTTTTCGACAAAAAAGGCAATCTTCTTACTGCTAGAGTTGTTGATAAAGATGGACGTCCCTGCGCGATTACTCCCGATATTCAGAAGTATATTATAGGAAATAAAAAGCTGATTTATAAAAGGGATAAAAATGACATAACAAGTGGAATTATACTATGTGATAGCATGCCAGCATTAATTGTGGCGAGGCCCATTCTGACAAGCAAAGGAGAAGGTCCGATTAACGGCACACTGGTATTTGGTTACTTCTTGGATATTGGCAGGGTAGAATCGCTGGCGCGCACTACACATCAGGCGGTTTCTCTGGTCGATTTAAGAAGACCTTTATCCCAGGACTTAATTATAGCCAAGGACTCATTACTCAAAGGGAATCTTTTTTATATTCATATGCACAGCAGTGCTTTAATCTCTAGCTATATAATAGTACGTGATATTGATAACAAACCTGCATTTATTGCCCGGATAGATGCTAAACGGGATATTTATTTGCAAGGAAAGCGCTCGCTGCTTTATTTGTTTATTTCTATCATAGGCATTGGGGTAATTTTTGTGCTGATTATACTTGTTCTTATGGAGAAAATAGTTTTATCCAAACTGATGTACTTAAGTTCCTCCATCAATCAGATCAGAAATTCGGGATCAGCTTCTGAACGGCTGACTATTACAGGTAATGATGAACTCGCAGTCCTAGCCAGGGCTGTTAATCAAATGTTGGATTCCATAGAGAGCTCCGCTGAAAAACTCAAAGGATACTACAATGAACTGGAATTAAAAGTGCAGGAAAGAACTTCGCAGCTTACTCTTGCAAATGAAATAATTAAGGCTGACATAGTAAAACGAGAGCAAATGGAGGAACGACTTAAGCAGATTAACAGGTGTTTTATTACCTTTGGCGATGATCCGACAGTGAACATTGCGAGTTTGACTGAAGCCTGCGGAGAGTTGTTGCAGGCAGATTGTGCGTTATATAACAGGCTTAATAATGAACTGTTATGTACGAAGGCACACTGGAATGTTCCTCAAGATTACCTGTTTGTCGATAAACCTGAAGGACAGGTATGTTACGATGTTATAATGAATCCCGATAAAAGTATTTTTATAGCAAATGACTTACAGAATTCGAGATATTATGAAACTGATATTAATGTGAGCAAGTGCAATTTGCAATGCTATTTGGGCAAAGCTGTAAGGTGTCATGACAAAAGCATCGGATCTTTGTGCGTTGTATACAAAAAGCAGTATGATCCCTCTGAAGATGACAAAAGTATAATAGAACTTATCTCAAGTGCGATCGGAGTCGAAGAAGAGCGGTATCTTGCAAATGAGTTGCTCCGAAAACTGGAAATTGCGGTTAAGCAGACTATGGACGGGATAGTTATTTCTGATATCAATGGGAAAGTCGGGTTTATTAACAATGCCTGTGCGCAAATACTTGGATCAGATATCGAGTCAATAATTGGAAAATATCCGAAAGATTTTTGTTCTGAAGACGAGATGGAACATCTGGTGCATCCTATTGGGGAGATGACTATGAGGAACGGAAGTTATGATTGTGAAATTGAGCTTAAACGAAAAGGCATGATATATCCGTTAAGGATTACGAATACGCTAATGAAGAGTCCTGAAGGCGAGGTAATGGGAACCGTATCCATATGGAAGGACCTTACAAGTCAAAAGAAAATAGAAGCGCAACTGGCTTTATCGCAGAAAATGGAATCGATAGGACATCTTGCTGCCGGTATCGCGCACGAGATAAACACGCCAATGCAATATATCGGTGACAATACAGTTTTTTTAAAAAATACTTATGAATCAATGCTCGCTCTCATTGACCAATATAGTGTACTGAAAAACAAAATAACCAGTCAACAGGATATTACAGATACCGTTGCAGCTATTGATAGACTTGAAAAAGACATAACCCTGGATTATATTAGGTCTGAGTCTCCTATAGCTTTTTCCGAGACTCTTACAGGTATTGGCCAAGTTCGAAATATAATCCTATCAATGAAAGAGTTCGTGCATCCAGGGGTAACTGCCAAGAGCCCTGCAAATCTTAATAAAGCAATAGAAATCACGACCAGCATCTCGAGGAATTGCTGGAAGTATGTTGCGACTCTGAATACTGAACTGAGTCCGGATTTACCGTCGATCTTTTGTCTCATTGACGAGATAAACCAAGTTATTCTGAATATGGTTATTAATGCCGCTCATGCGATTGAAGAAAAAATTGCGAAGAAACTATACGAAAAGGGCAATATAACCATAAAGACGCACAAAAAAGAGAACATGGTTATTATAACTATAAGCGATGACGGGATTGGCATTCCAAAAGAGAATCTAAACAAAATATTTGATATATTTTTTACAACCAAGGAAGTGGGCAGAGGTACAGGGCAAGGATTAGCACTTTCGTTGAATATTATCGTCAATAAACATGGCGGTGTCATTTCGGTTGAATCTGAACCATTACAAGGTACTACCTTTTTCATCTCTTTGCCCACTAACGTTAAGTAACCGGCTCTCAGTGCCAATATTCTAAATTTATATATTCAGTTACAAAGGCTCGGCTTTTTTTGTATTTTAATTTCAATTTTTTTTATTTTTTTCAAGGGGGCAAGCCAGTAATTTAACCGATGCTAAAAAGTCATCAAACTAAGCCAACCCTAACCCTCCTAACTAAAGCTATATCCATTTCGGAAAAATATCATCCATCACTCAAAATCAAGTAACGTTAAGAAATATTTACAATTGTCATCGCGGATATTAGCTATATAATCATAGCATTAAACCGAAGGGAGGTGGAATATGGATAACAGCACTCTCATAAGTATACTCAACTCGTTAATACAGCTGGATTTTGACGCTGATGAGGGGTATCATCAGGCGATGAAACAGACCAAGGACAAGGTAATCCATGGTCAATTAGGAACATTCTGTGCAGATCACGAACGACATATTGCCAATTTGACAGTATTGGTGCGTAGTTATGGCGGAATCCCGGTTGAACCGGTGCAGGATATTAATGGAATATTCATAGAAGGATATACACGCTTGCGCAGATCTACCGGAACCGAGGGATTGCTCCAGGCGGTTGAGAGTAACGAAAAGATAACCAACCGCGAATATAAAGCCGCTGCAGATATGGATCTGCCACTGAACGTAAAATCGGTTATTGAAATTAATTTTGCTGATGAAAAGCGGCATCTTGGGTATCTGAATAGTGCTCTCGCTAAACGGATATGGGAACAGGGAAGGCGTGCAGCATGAAATGCTCCCCCCGGAATAAAGCCGGGGTTAGTCTAAGGTTTGTTAGCTTGTGCGAACAAAAAAGTGCATAGGGTATGATTTAAGCATTAGACGGCGATATAAATTTCACATACAATATATAATATGTTTAATACAACCGGATGTATTTATAGAAAAAAAGTTCAAGCTATATCAATTCTTTTTTTACTTGCTGTCAGTGGATTTCTCTGTATATCACTTAACGCCGAAGAAACTATTTCAAAGGTCAAAACTATAGCGCTCACTCAAGGCTGGGAGTATTATTCAGGAGATCTTCAACTGAACGAAACCGGTAATAATTCTTTCGACTTAAATAATCAAGAGCTCAGCTGGAAACCTATTAATAAACCATCAATGACCAGAGCTAATAATAATGGCAACTCTTTTGTTTGGTTCCGCATTCGTTTGCCCCAAGGAGAATGGGAAGCTCCTGGATTATTTGCAAGCAAAGGTTATTTAGCTTTTGAAGTATTTATCGATAACGCTTTAATCTATAAATCAGGTACTATCCGAATAAATGGTCCGGCAAGTTATAACGGATGGGGTTGCCATATTCTTCGGCTAAAAAAAGATTATTTGGGTAAATATATTTATTTCCGTTTTTATAGCGACCTGTCAAATAAGATTGGTTTTTTTAAAACGGTTCGCATCGGGGAGCGAGATACAATTGTACAGGAGATTTACAATAGTAATTTGACCGGTTTTATTGGAAGTATAGTTTATTTATTAATTGCCATACTCCTTCTGGTCATCTATATCTATAATTCAAATAACTATCCTTATTGGCCGGTAGCTATTTTTTTAATAGCCACATCGCTGAATGCTATTTTTACAAAAGAGATTTATAGTTTAATCGTGAGTCCACAATACTCAGCGCTTAGTCTATGGGTAGGCATGTCAGGATTTCCGCTGATAATTATAAGCGGATATGCAATGTTGGAACAAATTATCATCGGCAAATTCAAAAAAATATTTAGCCTTTTTCTAAAGCTCAATATAGCGGTAATCGGCATAGGCTATATAATTGCATTTACGCTAGGATCAGCTTTTTATAAGGTTTATTACTTTAAACACTATCTTTTACCACCCTTAATTATATTGGGTGCAATTGCAATGATCTGGGAATTAATTGCACACAAAAATAAAGAAATTAAAATATTAAGTCTTGGATTAATTGCCTTAATCCTCTGCGGGACCTATGATGCCTTGATGCAATTTCATGTTATTAACTCAGAATTTTATTTGTGTGATTTTGGAACATTTTTTTTCGTAATTTCAGTTTTGATGATCTATATCTACCGCGGCAGCAAGGTTAAGGAAAAACTAAAAGAATACTCCATCCAACTGGAAACGAGCATTGATAGCCTCACGAAAATGATTGTACAATCCAAAAGAACGTCTACTATTGTAGACTCTGCAGTTTCCAATCTTGTTGCTATGATCACACAATCAGTAACTTCAAATCAGAGTATCGTTAATTCTGTTAAAAATATCTCAGAGTATAGTTTAGAGCAGTCCAGCAAAGCGGGAGAAGGCATTAACTCCGTTTGCATTCTCGAAACCCGGGCCTCAACTATACGAGAAACGGCTAACAAAATGAAAGAATCTACGGTTAACGTTGTCAATATGAGCACAAAGGGATCCGAGATTGTCGCTCAATTAGTTAAAAAACAAGATAGTATCAGACAAACCGTCGACAGAATTGATATCGTCGTTAACTCTCTGGGTAAAGAAGTTAAACTTATTAATAATTTTACTGATATTATCATGAACGTAGCCTCTGATACCAAGCTTCTGGCGCTTAATGCTTCCATAGAGGCCGCAAGGGCGGGGGATCAGGGTAGAGGATTTGCAGTGGTGGCAAGAGAAGTAGAAAAACTGGCTATTCAATCAAATAAAAATGCGAAAGAGATCCAGAGTATTATCTGCAGAGTTATTGATATATCCCAAAGTGTCATCATAGAAGTAAATAATTCGAAAAATATGTTTGCTGATCAAAATACAGTTGTTAATGATACAGGAATGATTTTTAACGAACTTCGCAGTACTATCGAATCTTCTATCAATGAAATTGAAATAGTTTATTCCCAGATCAACGAACTGAATTCTATTAAAAATCAAGTAGTTACTGCCATGAATACCATTTATACTTATACCCAGAGCAATTCTGAGCGCACCGACTCAATCCTGGCCTCGGTCCAGGAACACACCGCAATACTTGAGCAGATCAAAGGTTTTGTTAATAATCTGGAAGACGAATCCAAGAGCATGAAAGACCTGATTGATCAAATTCGAGTGTCTGGTTAAGGTAACCAGAAATTTATTGATCATGAACCGGCATGGAACCTATTCTACAAAATAGTTGTTTAATATGATAAGATACGGTTTGAAATAGTTTTTTCATGACATACTCAAAATGTTATCTCCAGTTTTGCAAAACCAAACAGAGATCGGTTAATATTTAAGCGAATTCAGAAAATAGGCAGTATTGATGAAAAAGTTATATATACTTGTGTTTTTTATATTTTATTTGAGCAGTCTTAACGCTCAGGAGAAATCTTATACATTGAGCGATGCCTTTCAACTGGCCAGAGCCAGGAGTGAAGTTTTGGCAGACCAGCAAGAGCAGGTTATTCAATCGGAAGAGCACTATAAACAGGCACTGGGTGCTTCATTCCCAACCATAAGTGGGGCATTCTCATATTCTAGCCAACATTTAATCGCCGGAAGCGGCGAATTTACAGATCAAACAAGTATAAAACTAACCGCAACTCAGCCACTGTTCAGAGGGTTTCGGATTGTTAATGCAATTAAGCAAAACAAAAGTGTAATTCAATCTCAAAAAGAAGCAGCGGATTGGGCTGCGTACCAGATATATTCTGATATGCCGTAACGGGTCGGCAAGAATTTCTGTGGAATTTGACCTAAAGCAGAATATTGATGTTGCTCTTCAGGAAGTACAAGCGAAGCTATCCCGGGCCCAACGTTCATTACCTGATGGTATCGAGCCTCCTACTATTTCTAAAACTAATCCTGAAGATCAACCTATAATGTGGCTTACAGTGAGTAGTCAAACGAAATCCCGCCAGGAATTGATGACCTATGTCCGTGATGTTTTAAAAGACAAATTCACGAGTCTTCCCGGAGTCGGAGACGTTGACCTGGGGGGCTATGTAGAGCCTGCCTTGCGGGTTTGGGCGAATAAAGCTGCCCTAAACAGATATGCCTTTACTTGTACAGGATATCATCAATTCTATTCAGAATGAACATATAGAGCTCCCCGGCGGACATATTGATGGTCCTGCCAAGCAATCCACAGTTCGGACCCTGGGTGAAGCAAGATCACTCGCGGAGTTTGAAAATATCCGCCTTAACTCACGTGGAGGCCAGCCGAATTATGCACCGTTTTATTTGAAACAGGTAGCGGACATCGAGGATGGTCTGGCTGATGCCCAGCGAATAAGCCGGGCAAATGGCCAGTTTGCTCTCGGTCTAGGTATCCTTAAGCAGCGAGGATCAAACGCAGTAGAGGTCAGTAAGCAGGTTCGTGACCGTATCAGCAGCCTTCAAAAAAGTCTACCGGAAGGTATCCATCTTGATATCCGCATTGATACAACTACATTCATCGCAGATGCAGTTCACGAATTATTAGTAACGATAATCTTTTCTGTTTTATTAACTTCATTTGTTTGCTGGCTGTTTTTAGGTTCCTGGTCAGCAACTCTGAATGTCCTGTTATCCATTCCAACTTCGGTTATCGGAACCTTTATTGTCCTTAAATTTTTAAATTTCACGCTGAATACTTTCACGTTGATGGCATTGAGTCTGGCTATTGGTATTGTTGTTGATGATGCGATTATGGTGCTGGAAAATATCATCCGGCATAAGCAACAAGGAAAAAATCGTTACCAGGGAGCACTTGGTGGCGCTAGCGAAATATCGTTCGCAGCTATGGCGGCAACCTTTGCTATCGTTGCGTTATTTTTACCCGTTGCTTTTATGTCCGGATTTATCGGTAAATTCTTTTTCCAGTTTGCGATAACGATGACCGTGGCAGTACTACTATCACTATTTGAGGCATTAACGCTAACTCCGATGCGCTGTTCACAGTTTCTCCAGGCAAAAGAGCATGAATCTCATCTTGGAAGATTTTTTGACTGGGGATTTGAGGGATTAAAAAAGCTTTATGCAGGGCTTTTAAAAAAAGCGCTAAATCATCGAATGTCAGTAATCGTTATATCTTTAATATTTTTCGCGATAAGCTTGATGAGTGTGAAATATCTGCGGAGTGAGATGGTTCCGGCGCAAGATCAGGGTATGTTTTCAATGCGTGTAAACTCACCGGCAGGCTCGTCGCTTACTTATACCGATGAGAAAGTAAAAGCTATCGAAGCTTTTTTGTCAGAACAATCGGAAATTGACGGTTATTTTGCTAATGTCGGCGGATACGGCGGCGGTGATCCTACTGTGGGTAATATTTTTGTGAGCATGAAGCCGAAAGGGCAGCGGGGAATAAATAAACGAACAAAAAAAGAATTAACGCAGCAGGAATTCATGAATAAGGCCAGAGGTCAGCTCAAGAAACAGATAAAAGGATGTAAGATCTCGTTGCAGGACCCTTCCATGCGCAGCTTTTCCAGCGGTATGAGTTTTCCGGTAGAGTTCACTGTGCGAGGTCCGGACTGGGATATTCTCGGCAAAGCTTCTTTATCGTTGTTTAATGCGCTTGAAAAAAATCAGTCACTAACCGATCTGGGAACCGACTACAAACTGGGTATGACAGAAATAGACATAGTTCCTGACCGGGTACAGGCGTCATTGCGAGGTGTAAGTTTGGCTTCTATAGGACAATCAATCCAGGCGATGATTGGCGGCATCAAAGTAGCACGTTATGAATCGAAAGGGCATCGTTATGATATTATTGTGAAATTGCCGGATAAAGATCGCGACGGGGAAAACATCATTCTGGGCTTGAATGTCCGCAATAACCGTGGTGAACTGATCCCGTTATCCCAGGTGGTCAAGGTTGTTTCCCGTCCGGCGCTTCAGAGTATCACGCGAAAAGACCGTGAGCGGGCAATAACCATTTACGCTAATGTTAAAACCGGGGCTTCCCAGGCACAGGTTATATCGCAGGTCGAAGCAACTGCTAAAAAGATTCTACCTGAAGGATATCGGATAGTTTTAAGCGGCAACGCTCAGGCCTCGCGTGAATCTCTGCAAAGCTTGATGGGCGTATTGGTTCTCGGTATACTCGTTGCGTATATGATCCTGGCGTCACAGTTTAATAGTTATTCTCACCCCTTGTCCGTTTTGATGGCACTTCCTTTTAGTGTTTCCGGAGCACTCCTGGCGCTATTGCTGTTTAATCAGTCGATGAACATTTACAGTATGATCGGCTTAATTCTTTTGATGGGGCTTGTTAAGAAAAACTCGATCCTGTTGGTTGATTTTACGGATCAAATGCGTTCACAAGGGAAAAATATCAAGGACGCCCTTCAGGAGGCATGCCCTATTCGCTTACGTCCTATCCTGATGACAACGCTGGCAACTATTGCCGGTGCAATTCCCTCGGCGTTAGCCTTTGGTCCGGGCGCAGAGACCCGCATTCCTATGGCTATTGCAGTTATTGGCGGGTTAGTTGTTTCAACGCTGTTGACAATTTTTGTTGTTCCTTGTTTTTATAGCCTAATCGCGAGGGAAAAAAGAGTATCGGAAGAAATGAATATATCTATCCTGCAAGCTGAAGGAAGTAGTCTTAACTTCATCCCTGAATAATTTTTTGATTCTGCCAAGGCCTTTTTGATGTATTAAAATTTAAACCCATATAACTCTTTCACGTTTTCAAAGAGGTTGTAACTATTTTAAAAAAAAGGTAAGAACGCAAAAAAGGGTGCTGCATTGTGCCGGCACCCTTTCTAACTATCTAAATCATGTGAGGTCAATGTTATGCAGCTTTCTTGTGTATTTCTATCTTATTCCCTTCCCTCTTTTCTCTCTCTCTCATATCGTACTCTGAGAGCTCAGCAGTTGTAGCGGCAACAGATATAAGCGTAACGCCAAGTATCAAGGCATATATTCCAATAAGCCATGATGTGGCAACTATTCCTGCAAAAGGATTGGTAAATATTAATCCTGCGAAGATAAGAGAAACTATTCCACTGAAAATGTTTAAGCCTCTGTGTTCACTAAACCTGCTTGCATTAACCAATGCAAAAATTCCTGTAACGAGTGCCCAAAGAGCAACAGCAACTAAGAATAATCCAACCGTAAGCCCAGGGAACGACATAACTGCCAGACCAATTGCTATACTTAAAATTCCTTCAAAGAGTCTTGTTCCCCATTGTGGATAGTATGCTCTGTTCCTTAAGCTGCCGAACAGATGGACTATACCGCTGATAACTGCAAAAAGTCCGAAGAAAAAGACTAACGAAACCAATGCAATACCTGGAAAGAAAAGAGCTGCCAATCCGAAAATGATGGCAACAATACCATTAACACCCAACAACCAGTTAATATTTGTTCTCATCTCAGCCATATTTTTCACCCCCCTTTCATATAGCTTCTTTAGGTATTAGAGGAGTATAGTACTCTATAATTATTTGTCAAATTTTTATTTCTTCTTCACTACATGAAAACTTGTAATTTTGAATAAGTCATTTTTTTGAACTTGTATTATCCTAAAAAAACGGAAGGATTTAACAGAGTGTAAGTGCTAAGATTTGGCTTTTCTCCCTTTTATATTATGGCTAATATATTTTATTTCCAGGGGTAATTGTGTCCTGAGGATAGCTTCTTATTTGTGGAGCAACCGTCGATTTTGTACAGCATAAGGTACTTGATATAATAGTAATAATTACACTTTTATTAACAAAAAGGGAAAAAATGCCGAAAAAACTAGGTAATGTTGTTTTATATTCTGTTCGAGAGTTGTCAGGCGCTTTAGGAGTTTCAGAATTAACAATAAGAAGCTATTTACGGACTGGCAAATTAAAAGGCCGCAAACTCGGTGTCCAGTGGTATGTCATAGAGGAAAGTTTGCATGACTATTTCGTTATACCGGCTGAAAGTATTATTAGAGATAAATCGAAAGATCCTAAAAGAAAAATAAAAGAAATTAAGAAGCCACTAGCGAAACCTTCTAGCCCCAAAAACGGCACTTCGCATGATAAAGTCAATAAGATTTTACTAGAGGAATCAAAAAAAGGTAATAATAGCAACCTTCCGCCTGAAAGCGCAAAATTAAAAAATCTGTTTACGAAGCAGTGGCTAGCAGCAGAAAGCAAAGATTAAGATATTTCTGGCGAGGCGGACGGGTCATAAGGGTTAATCCGAATTGCTAATGAAAACAGGTAAGGATAGTCATTCTTGAGGTGCTTCATATAAGCAAGCCATTCAATAATTAGTAAACTATAGGCCCGCTTAACATCATTCACAATATGGTCAAAGTCATTTGCAGAAAGATGTGCGATATCTTTTCTATGGATTAATTCTTCATCTAAATGATGGACAGCCCATAAAAGATCAGTAAATCTATCATGTTCTAATAAGTTAGGGTTCGCGAGGAGCCTTAAGAGGAACCCTTTCTTTTCTTTCAGAAAGAGCTTTAAGGTTTGCAGCTTCTCTTTACTAGGTTCTAAAGTAAAATTATAATTTTTAAAATGCTTTATGGCTTTTTTAAAATCTTTGTCCTCCCAGTCGGGAGTAATAATGAATTGCCCTTTAATTTTATGGTAATCTTTATCACATGCTGATATTTCTCCGAGTAGTTTTGTTCCGACTTCACTAAAAAAACTTCCGATAATCATATTGAGTTTTTTGAACAGGGTGCTTTTTTCTCTCATATCAAGCAGCTGATGGATTATTAAGGTTACGAGCAGTACTTCTATGGGAACAAATGCAATGTCATGAATTAAGTAGAAAATGATATCGTGCAGATCATTGAACAAAAGATAATGGATGTAATAAATTGCTGCCGATATTCCTATCAGTAACAGGCCGAAACTAAGTTGCCATTTAAAGGTTTTCACCGGGATTGCTCCTTGCTTTGTGTTGTCAGGCTAGAAAGCTGAGGAAATAATATTCTGATATGGGTTGTTTTTTCGAATACTGTGTCAGCTTCTGCAGGCAGTTCTTCCTCAAGCTTATATGAAATTGCCGGGATGGGCTGCCACTCTCCATTATTTATTTTGATTTGGACTAAGAATCTTTTTTGTAGCTTGGCTATCCAGTTTTTACTGTTAAGATCGTTTCTTCCATATTCCGGACGAATAAATGACGAAAAAAACGGAGAAACGTTTTCAAGCGAATTATCCTCTGCATTCAGCGGCCCGATTATCATCCATTGCGTCTTGATCCTTGCCCTCCCCATTTCTGAACTCATCGAATGATTGACCGGAATAATCTGAAAACCACCGAATTCTCCAAGTGGTGAGGTTGATATATCTATTACCCCGGTATGATTTGCCCTTATTCTTCCCGGTGGAACAAATTGTGTGCCGAGGAATCTTCCGACACCAAGCACCGGAGAGAGTACTGACCCTATAATTTTTGAGCTGTACTCCTGATCAACGCTGTATATTCTGCCTCCGAACCTGTTTTCAAAAATGATTTCACGGGGATAATTCGTGGGGCATATCACTTGTATCTCGATAATATCTCCGAGTGCTGGTACATAGCCCTTAAAGAGAGGCCTGAGCTCGTTATTTCTCATGACAAACACCGGATTTCCGACAAAAGGAGATGCTTCTTGTCCGAATATCTGCTCTCCACCGGGAATATTCGTAAATATCGTGTGACTATCGAGCTTATCATAATCCTTGGGCGCATCCTGCAAAAATTCTTTCGGAAGAAGACTAAAAATAACTCCCCGATTGTCCTGAATATTGAAGTCGGTTTTTATATGCATGGCGTTTACTGCTGTAGCGGTAACTGTTCCGATATTGGACCACTTGCTGGCTCGAAACCCTTTCTTAAGGGTATTATTAGCCGGAACAACAACTTTACCAACTGGGACAAAGGAATCGTTATTAAATCGAACTGAAATATTTCCGTTAAACTTGTTTTCTATGCGGATTGTGCAAATCTCAAAGAATGTAAAGTTATGGTAGCCCTCATTAACCGGGGACATTCCGTTAATTAAGGAAGAGGCGTTACTCAGGTTAGCTACGAGAAGTAGAAATAGGAACGAATAGAAAAAAAATGATAATGACTTGGAAAACTTCATAATAAATTAATTTCCGAATAATTCAGCAATAGAATTAAATAGATCAGAAGTGTTGACGGGTTTTTGCAGAGCTTTTTGAATCCCAATTTCTTTTATTTCCGGGTAATCGGCCAGTGAGCCATATCCTATTAACAGGATCATCTTAATGCCCGGAGCTAGTTTATTATCTTTAATATATTTGCAGGTGTCAATCCCGGTCAGTTTTGGCATAATATTATCAATAAGTATAAGGTCATATCGGGTATTCTTAATCATCCCGATCGCATCTATGCCATTTTTAGCCTCATCGACTATAAATCCTTTCGATCGAAGGGCCCTGGCCAGTTTAATACGTTTGATTTTTTCGTCATCAACGATAATTATTTTGTTCATAGGAGAACTTTTTTACAGTCATGCAATTCAATATTAATAATATAGTAAACCCTGCCATTTTCTAGTATAGACTATTAGCTTGATTAATAACAACCATTTATTTTTTCCCAGCAAAGATTATTAACGAAATTATTAATGGTCGTTTCGGAAGGCCTGACGTCTACCATAATTCCTTTAATGATATCAAGTCCGTTGATATTTTGGGAAGAACCGTTTTGTTCAATATAAAGTCCTTTTTCGAAATTATCGAATTTTGCCCTGTCATCCGGGTGCGACCATATGATAACACCGCCCATTTCGATTGACGCGGGCATCCCCTTCATCCATCTGGTTTTATATTTTAGAATATCCCTTAATACGAAGTATATTTGATATTCCTTGTTTCGTTTAGTCCCAAGAAAGTTAAGTGTATTGTGATAATTGGGTTCAGCTTCTATCCATCGTTTAACGATCATAGAGCCTGCGAGATCGATAAGATATCTGCTTGTACCGGTTAACTTAATAACAGGCATAGGATAATGAAGCATGGATATTTTTATGACATCATCAAGAATAACGACCTTGTCCTGTGCTTGCTCGATAGGCAGTACTTGCCGACACGCTTGCATATGGAGGTGCCATGGTATCGAGGCCCCCGCATCCTGACCATTAAAAAAGATAAGGTAATCTTCTGCTTCATCCATGAATTGGATCATATCCCGAAGGTGATCGCTGTTGATCCTTTGTATTACATGTGAAGCACTTGCGATAGTGAAATGCCTGTTAAATATAGGAAATGGATTAGTAAGGAAGTTATACTCATTTATGCTCTGTCTAGGATTCCAGTAAAACCCTTTCTGTCTTCCGTTTTGCTGCCAGATGATGTTTTCCATACAGAGAAAACATCCGTCATTCATATAATTATAGCCGCTGTTTTCCGGCGGTTTCCTGATTCCGAATCCCTTCGCTCTTTCCTCTCGTTTGGGATTGAACATAGCTGAAAAAGAGATCTTATACTCTTCATCAAACATTGATACGACTTCTACTCCATCAAGAGTATCTCCTATGAATCCGGTGTCAATTTGCTGTTCAAAGAGCAGATCTAGTGTAAGGCCCAGCCCAAGTTTGGGATATACCTGATTGAGCGCGTTTTGCAGTTTTTGCTGCGAGTCGATAGCGGAGATTTTCATAATATTTAATGCATCTTGTTTTGACACATTTTTCATTTCAATAGCATCTAATAATGTTTGTCTATCCATGAATTACTCCTTTTTAGCGGGGGGACATGTGGATTTGCTCTATTTCAATTATACAAAAATTAAGCAATAAATGATAAATATTTTATTTTATCTCTTAAATTTTTTAAAGTCGATCTCGTAACGTTCTATTTTGTACCCGAGGATCCTTTCCGTTGTCGAAAGATAAGCTGTCGCTTTTATTTTGTTCCCTCTGCTTTTTTGCAGCGCATCGATTATGAGTTCTTTTTCGAAGTTCTCGACTTGCTGGGAAAGAGATAGGGTATCTCTGTTCTCAACGGTATCAATTCGTTGCAGTGTCGGTGGAAGGTGGGGCGCTTGTATTGTATCGGAGTTACATAGGAGAACGGCTCTTTCCATGCAATTTTGTAGTTCACGAACATTTCCCGGCCAATGGTACGAGCTTAAAAGATCGATTGCCAGGGTAGATATCCGATTTATTTTTCTGTCATTTTCTTCTGCGTAGCGTGCCAGGAAATATTCTGCTAACAGCAAGACATCTGTTTTTCGTTCCCTGAGCGGGGGCATATAGATAGGAAATACATTAAGCCGGTAATAAAGGTCTTCGCGGAACCGATGTTCACTGATTTCCTTTTCGAGGTCCCGGTTCGTAGCTGCGATTACCCGGACATTTACTTTAACCGAGGTTATGCCGCCTACCCGTTCAAATTCCCGTTCTTGCAGTATCCGTAGCAGTTTTACCTGTAGCTGGGTGCTGAGTTCACCTATCTCGTCTAAAAAAATAGTACCTCCATGTGCCGCTTCGAACTTTCCTTTTTTTTGCTCATTGGCTCCTGTAAAGGCGCCTTTTTCATGACCGAATAACTCGGATTCTATGAGGTTTTCAGGGATAGTCGCGCAGTTGATTTTTATGAACGGTTTCTGGGCTCTTGGGCTATTATAATGAACGGCGTGAGCTACAAGTTCTTTTCCCGTTCCACTTTCGCCACGTATTAATACTGTCGTATTCGATGGGGCCACTTGAATAATGTTTTCATAGATATTATGCATTACGCTGCTATTGCCAATGATATTTGTGATGTTGTATTTTTCTCTAAGCTCTTCTTTGAGTTTGATATTTTCCGAAATTAGTTTTTCTTTCTCTTCCTCAATAAGTCTTTTTAGCTTAACCGCCTGGGCGATCATCGAAGCAATGATTGATAGTAACCTGACATCTTCGGTGGGTGCAATGTTGTTTTCAAAAAGTTTGTCCACGCTTATAGCGCCGATAATTTCGTTTCCAATTTTAATTGGAACGCAGATAAAAGAGATATCGTTTCTTTTGATATCGCCCCGAGAGCGGGTTTTGTTTAAAAAGAGAGGTTCTTTTCCTATAAGTGGTATTACTGCCGGATCACCTTTTTCGATCACCTTTCCGGTGATTCCTTCTCCTACCATGTACTTACCGCGTTTTTTTGCTTCGTCAGCCAAGCCATGTGCGATCTCTATGGATATTTCGTTGGTCAGTTTGTTTAATAAGGTTAGTGTTCCTCGGCTCATTCCCATTTTTGAATCAAGAATGCTGAATATTTTATTGATCGATTCATTGAGATTGAGCGACGCAGATAATGCCATACTAATCTCATACAGGGTTTGCATCTCTTTTACTTCTCTAATGGCATCCTCCATATAATACACCTCCACGATTAATGAAACAATTGTAGCATACATTTATGTAGGTTTAAATAAAAATATTTACAAATTTGTAAATTATATGGCAACTTTGTTGTGTTAACGTAATCAGCGGACAAAGACAAGATTAAGATCGGTAAAGAATGCTATTTGTTCGTTATTACGTCCTTTTACTTCTTGTAAGCGACACCGTCATCTGCGAATAATGATTTTGGCATAAAAATTGTATATACCTCTGCTGTTGAAGGAGGTGGCTGGTAACATTTTAGTAGATATAGTCAAAAAATGATTAATAAATAAAACTTAAAAATAGAAGGGAAAGAAAAATGAAAAAAATAATTGTAATAGCATCATTATTATTAAGTATTGCTGGGGTAAGTTTTGCAGATTTAGCAACACCATATTTATATACCTCATTTACGGGATCAGGCATGGGTAAGGGAGGTTTGAGGCTGGATTTCGGTAGCGGATTTGTTGCTGATGGCACGATTGGAATTCTTGATGAAAACACGAATTCATATTTTGCGGATTTCTATTATGGGAGCTGGGGCGTTGCCGTAGCCGGTGCTAAAGGCTCTACTCCGGCAGTTTCTTTTATGTATGCGCTTGAGAAAGCTATTAATAAAGATATCAGCGCTGGTATTTGCACTGATCTTGTTACCTATCAAAAGGATGCAGATCTAAAATCATTTTCTGTCTGGGATGTATATGTGGTAATGCCGTTATAACATATCTATTAAACTTGGAACGTTCGTGACCTCCTATCTTTGTGAAAGCAGCTGGAAAAAGCTGCTTTCGCCTTTTTATCGTCGCGTGGCATTCAACGCTCGGAAGCAGCGATAGCCAATTTTAAGAGGATGCACTTATAGGTTAGCGCATTAACGGTCTGTTGAGCAGGAGTGTGATTTCCTTATGTCCGTGCTCTTTTGCGTACATTGCCGCAGTTTTTCCGTAGCAGTCAGTAGAATGGATAAAGGATTTGTTTTTTATGAGGAGTTTTATTATCTCTGTATGTCCTTGGATTGCGGAGTAGATGAGTGCGTTTTTTCCAAAGATATCTTTAAAATTAATATTGACCTTGTTGACCAATAGTTTCACAATTTCTTTGTGGCCATTCATGGCGGCCCAAATGAAAGCAATCTTTTTGTGAGAATCTTCAATGTTAATATCGGCACTGTATTTTAGGAGCAGCTTGATCCATGAGGCCCGTCCATTTTTTGCGGCCCAAATGAGTGGGGTTTGTTTGTATTTATCTTTGGTATTAACATCAGCGTTATATTTAATAAGCATAAGAGCAATATCTTCTGCGTTGTTTTCTATGGCAACTCTTAACGCAGTTTTCCCGTTAGTATCTTTGCTGTTAACATTTGCATGAGCTTTGAGAAGTAGTCCTGCAAGCTCTTTATTCTTATTTAGGGTTGCTACCATAAGCGGGCTTTTTCCTTCTTTGTCCTGCATGTTTACGTCTATGTTATCCTTAATGAGGCGCTCAATCGTTTTAATCTCGCCTTTTCGCGCTGCGGAGAGGATATTGATATCACTAAAATCTTTATCGTAATGGTCTTCCCTGGTTAGTTGCTGTAGGATTTTTTCTGTGGGAAGGCTGCTTTGTTTATTCGCGCTGATAAGCTCCGGTTTTTTTGTGTGATTAAGGTCCTTGTCAGCACTTACAGTCTCGCAGAGGTCCTTGTCTAAACTGCTAACGATTTTTTTATTATTACTTGATCTTTCTTTAATTGAGGTTCCCGTCATCGATTTGATCCTTTGGTTAAGTTATTTTGCAGCCGCGCTTTAAGGCCTAAAATACAATTATTCTGAAACAATTATATTGTATCAATAAATTCATATACAAAGAAATTTTAAGCAAATATTATACCTTTGCAGCAAAGCTTTTAACTGCTCAAATTCTCGGGCGCAGCAGATGAATTTTATGATAATATGTAACTTTTTACAAGAGATAAAATATATATCTATAAAAGGCTGGGTTGGGAAATATTCCTTGTGGTTGTAAGGCTTTATTTTTCTAATATACTTTGAAACATTATTATTTTGTAAAATTGACATATAGTTATTTCTGCAATAATAAGCAAACAGGACCGAATGGAAATTCGGTTGATAGTTTATAGGAGGATTCCTGTGCCGGACAATATCGCGGTTTTTAGTTTCTTTGGAATTTATTTGATATAATTAATTTAACGGAAAATTTAAAAAGTTTTTTGCTGTACTTGACAAAGTGTTAATGTTTTACTATTGTAATATTTAAATGTTGTGGTGTTGCATATGAGCGAAAAGAATGAAAGATTAGCAATAAATGTAACAGTTTCCGAGGAAGAGTATGAGTTCGTAAGGCTCCATGCTTATCTTAGTAAATGCAGTATGAGTGCCTATGTCCGAAGGCTCATTGACCGCGAGCGCAAATTAACCGAGAATAAGACTAAACCAAAATCTCAAACTATCCTGAAATAGAGGTGATAACCATGCTAGATATTAATCCTATTTCCTCAGACATAGCCCTTGATAAAGGACTGAGTTTGCCAAAAGGCCAGAGCTTCGGGGACAGTTTTAAAAAGACCTTAATCAATAACCTTAATGAAACCAACAAGGCTCTTGTAACTGCCGATAATTTATCCCAAGACTTTGCCTTAGGAAGAAATACGGATATGCATAAAGTGATGATGGCAATGGAACGAGCTTCGGTTGCTATGCAGTACACCGTGCAGGTTCGGAATAAGTTGGTTGAAGGAATGCAGGAATTACTGAGGATGCAGGTTTAATGACGTTTAGCTTGTTACCATTATTGCAAAAAAGTTATCAGCTTCTCAGGCAAGATTATTCCATAGTATTTCCCTCAATCATAATTTATTTTCTCGTGAGTATTTTCAGTTCGTTCATAAAACTAAAATTAGACGAACCGCTGCAAAATGTGAATAGTACGACTCAGCTTTTTATTGTGGTATTTTCTTTCGTTCATATCTATGTACAGACGCTTATTGTCGCAATGGGCAAAAGCATAATTGAAGAAAACCGGATAGACTTTGTTCGAAGTCTTCTTCTAAGTTTAAAAAAGATTATTACCGTTTATGCCGTCTCTCTAATTATTTTATTTCCTACAGGCTTATTGCTAGTTGTTTCTGCGCGTCTTCCTGTTGTCCAGTATGTTGCCATGTTCCTGGTATTGTGGTTTGTCGTTATTTTGCTTTTTGTGCCGATAATTGTTATTAATGACGGGCTTGGTATTATTAATACCCTGCGCAAACTATTTCTGTTCATAAGGCTTAATAATCGAACATTTTTTAACTATTCTTTCTATTTTCTAGGGATCATGCTGGTGTTATTCCTGATCAATAATATGTTCATTTTTATTCCATATATTGGAGAGAATCTGATCTTTCCTGTTTTGCAAGGGCTTATCGGCACCTACCTGGTAATTCTCACCTATACCTACTATCGAGATTGTAATGAGAAAGTATGCTAGCCTGGTGTCAGGAATTATAAAAAAATAATATGTAAATTATTCCGGGGATATGTTATATATAATAAAAAGTTGTTAAGAAACTTATAATATATTTTGCTTATAATACAATTAATATTAATTCATTTATCATAGCCTGACATTTTATCCCTGTAAATATTTTTACGCGAGGTTGATCCATGATAGAAAAGAAGTTATCAGAAGAAATTATAGACACTTTATCCGAAAGTGGCGCCAGGTTTTGTGAACTTTTTGCTGAAAAGACAAAAAGTACGATGGTGTTTATGGAGCAGAGTAAGGTGGAAAAAATAACCGCCGGTATTGATTCCGGAATCGGCTTGAGAATAGTTGAGGGAGATGCGACTGCTTATGCTTATGTCAACTCAATGGAAAAAGATCGGGTGCTGTCGGTTGCAAAAGAGTTAAGCAAAGTCTTTAAGGCAGGACAAAAGAAGCGCAGTGTTACGTTGCTTCCATTGCAATCGTATAATGCCGACTATATCAAAATCGTGCCCGAATCTGTTGGCTTAGGTGAAAAAATAGAGTTATTATATTTTCTTGATAAAACCGGGAGGTCCGTATCTCCCTTGATTAACCAGGTATCTCTTCGTTACGGCGATTCCGAACAGGAAATATATATTGCTAATTCAGAAGGAATACACGTCCGTGACGTGCGGATACGGTCAAGATTCATGATAAATGTTATAGCCCAAAAAGATGGCATTATCCAAACCGGATATGAAGGCCCGGGAGAATCCCGTGGTTGGGAATATATTAAAGAATTACCAGTAGAAAAAATTGCCAGAAAGGCTGCTCAGAGGGCCGTAAACATGTTAGACGCCGCGTTAGCGCCTGCCGGAAAAATGATGGTAGTATTGTCGGGGGAAGCTGGCGGTACAATGATCCATGAAGCTTGCGGCCATTCATTGGAAGCGGATTTTATTCATAAGAAGACCTCGATTTTTAGCGAGAGCCTTGGGAAGATGGTGGCGTCGCCTCTCATTACTGTCATTGATGACGGGTCGCTGGCGTACAAGTATGGGTATTCGGCAGTAGATGACGAAGGCACCAAAACATCGCCAAGTGTCCTTATCGAAAAGGGTGTGTTGAAAAATTTTATTAATGATAAGATGAGCGCGAACTTGCTTAATATGCCGCCGACCGGAAATGGTCGAAGAGAAAATTATCGGAACAAACCGGTACCGAGGATGACTAATACCTACATCGCGAATGGCGAGACTGACCCGCAAGCGATTGTAGATAGCGTATCGAATGGCTTATTAGTTACAAAGATGGGTGGCGGGCAGGTAAATACTACCAACGGTGATTTTGTATTTGAAGTGTCGGAAGGGTTTATAATTAAAAATGGAAAAGTAGCGGAACTTGTCAGGGGTGCTACCCTCACCGGAAATGGTCCTGAAGTACTGAAAAGCGTTGATATGGTTGGAAATGATCTTACCTTTATTCCGGGAGTATGTGGAAAAGGTGATCATGTTCCGGTTAGTGATGCACAGCCAACGCTTCGTATTCCGGAAATTGTTGTTGGAGGGCAGGTATAATGCAAGCAAATGAGCAAAAAATTGAAAAAATATATGACCGGTTGCGCAACAAAGGCTATAACCAATGGGAGATCTTCTTCTCTTCCCTGGATTTCCAGAAAATTACCACAAGAAAAGAAAATATAGTAGAAACAAAGAAGGCAGTGAATGAAGGTTATGGCATCAGGATAATTGAAGACGAACGAGTCGGATTCGCCTATTCGAGCGACTTTTCTCAAGAAGCCATCGCGGCAACTATCGATAAGGCAGAGAGTATTGTCAATTATAGTGATAAAGATATTAATAATATTCTACCGGAGTTCGAAGAGAATCCGAATAAAGATCCCTTGAATAATGTCGATGAGAGCATTAAAAATCTTTCTATCGAACAAAAAATTAATTTAGCCTATCAAATAGAAAGAGAAGCTTATCGTTACGATAAGCGAGTGGTAAACACTGAGGAAGTCGGAGTCTCGAGCGGCATATCCGAGACATTATTAGTTTCATCAAAAATACCTTTACAGAGAAATGTTTCTACCTATCTTGGCGGTTATGCAGAAGTGATTGCTCAGTCGGGAGACCAGAGAGAGGCTGGAGCTTATATGCAGACCTCCTCGGCGCTGGTTCAGTTTAATCCAGTTAATATCGGGCAAAAGGCGGCCTATCGATCGACGATACTGCTTGATGCGGTTTCTCTGCCTACCCAGAAGATCGATGTTGTCCTTGATCCGACGGTTGCTGTTCAGTTTTTAGGTGTTATGGCAGCTCTTTTTGATTCGGAGCAGGTTTATAAAGGGAAATCTTTACTGAAAGGTAATCTTGGAAAGCCTGTTTCCAGTCCATTACTCACGATTGTCGATGATGGAATGTATCGTGGAGGACTTGCTTCGGCATATTATGATGATGAAGGGGTTCCTACGAAGCGAAAAGTTATCATGGAAGACGGGATTTTAAAAACCTATCTTTATGATAGTAAGAATGCCAACCGGGCCAATGGTAAGAGCACGGGGAATGCTTTTCGCTCTTCGTACAAAATGGTGCCTGGAATATCTCCCAGCAATATTTATATTCAGCCCGGAGAGAAGAATACCGAAGTTTTTTTGAAAGAGGCTCATAAATGTTTTTATATTTTTGAAGTCATGGGGCTTCACATGGTTAACCCGATATCCGGGGAGTTCAGTCTGGGAGCTCAGGGCATATTGATAGAAGACGGAGAACGAACAAAAGCAGTCAAGGGAGTTATGATTGCCGGAAACCTTCTCGACTTCTTGAAACAAATATATTTTATCGGGGATGACCTTGAGTTTTTCTCCGGCAATGGGTATATTGGTTCTCCTACGGTATGTATCAAAGATATCATGGTGGGCGGGTAGATTTTTTCCGGGTTGGGCTGAAGGTCAATAAGCCTTCTTCTCAATTTTAGGTAACCGGCAGTAGCTAATAATTACTAAGTTAGCGATCAGATTAGCATTTCCCTAGGGTTTACCAATTACACAGAGAAAATATATAATATTAATATGACACGTTGTAACTACTGTCAAATCCGGCTATTAACGGTTTCGTATGAAAATTATTAAGAGACTATCGTTTTTTTTCCTTGGAATGTTCCTTGTCAGTTTACTGCTGTGGATGATGGTTGATATTAAGGAAGATATTATCAACAATGCCACTAGCGTTCAAAAGAAGGTAGAAATTCATAACATAAATTTTTATGGTTTCCATGATAAAAAAAAGGTTTTTAGCGTACATGCTTTGTCGGCTTGGTCAGGTGACGATATCGACGAAGCCTATCTCAGCGACATTGTTGACGGCAAGATATTTGCTCTGGATGGCCGAATTTTATTTCAGGACCTCAAGGCTAAGAAGGTATATTCTAATGCTCGGTATGACAGTGTTTTTGCGGAGAATGGTATCAGTGCCCTGTTTATGTCCAGTGCTTATGCAGAGGAGAAGAGCAAACAAGATAAAATACTAATAGAAGCTGAGCAATTGAAGTACGATTCCTTCAGAAAGATGACCTATATTGAAAATAATATTAAGCTGACAAACGCTAAAACGGATATAGTGGCCGATAGAGCGGAAATCGAAAACGAGAAGAACCGGGCTACGTTTTTTGGAAATATTATACTTTCGAACGATGATGTGGTTATCACCGCAAACAGGCTTATCTCATATTTGGATGAGGAAAGAAATATCGTGACCGGAGGCGTGACCTTATATTGGCTGGCAGAGCCCTCCCGGAATGCAACTGATAGCCGTAAAGCAGAGATCAGAAGCAAAGAAACCAAGATCACCTGTCAGGAGATGTTTTACAATAAGAAAAAGGATGAAGAGTTCATAACCTTTAATTACAATATAAAAGTAGTCCAGAATAACAAGATATTATATGGCGACATGGCTTTTTATAATGGCAAAGAGAAAAAATTCTATTTATACGGCAATGTAAAAATAGAACTTACCTCGTTAGAATGGCTCCTTAAAGATCAAACAAAAAAGAAATTAAAAGATAAAGAATCGAAAGAAGCAATCAAAGAAAAAACGTATATTACCGGAGATGAACTGGTCTTTAATCGTGATAATAATGACATCATTATCCGAGGGGATGTCCATGTTGACCAGCCGAAGAATGAGGCCTTTGCCGGGATTGTGAATTATACGGATAAAAACGAACAGTTTACATTACTGGAGGCGGTTAAGATCCGGAAGAAAGGTAAAGATTGGATAGACTCCGAGGAAGCCAAAATGTTTCTGCAAGAAGAAGTTTTTGAAGCGATGAGAAGGGTTGTAACCGAGTTTACTATTACGAAAAAGAAATAGAAAGATTAAAATTAATTGAAACAGGAATAAGGAATATGTTATCTTCGTATGTTAACGTAGGTATCTCGTAAATTAAAGGATATTATAATGAAAAAGATGATTAATAACAAAGATTTGTTAATTGTTGACGATGATGTGTTTTTTGCGAAGAATATGGCTGCGTTCCTCAGTACTCATGGCTATAAGGTTGAATATAAACATAATGGAAAAGAAGCGCTTGAGACCTTTCGGGTGAGCCATAATCCGGTAGTCCTTTTGGATATCTTTATGCCCGGTATTTCAGGGTTAGATGTGCTTAATGAGATTTCTGTTATCAATCCCAAAACCCAGGTTATTATGATATCAGGCCAGGATGACAATGAAACCGTCGAAGCGGCCATGAAAAATGGTGCCTATGACTTTATCGGTAAGCCGGTCATTCTGGAAATATTGATAAGAAGGGTGCATATGGCATATTTAGAATATTTATCGAAGGTCCTCAATCTCGATCTGGAAGAACAGGTAAATAAACATTTTGAACAGGTTAACCACAACAAGGATATTACCTCTCCAGCCGATCGTATAGATAACGAAACATACTTAAAAACCGCAGATATAGAGATTAATAGAGAATTATCACGTATTATTGGCCAGCTTAATATCAAGTTTTTGCAAAAAAGTTAATTTTTCTTTATGTGCCCTGAAGTTTTTGCACCTCGGCTTCATCTATTCCAGGCGATATGGTATAATTTTTCAATAAATAAATATGGTTACCTATCAAACATGGGAAAGAATTGTAATGGAAAAAACTTATAATCCGCAAGAATACGAATCAACAATCTATAAATTATGGGAAGACAATAACTGCTTTGCTCCCAGGGGGACCGGTGATCCTTTTTGCATTGTTATTCCACCGCCTAATGTTACCGGGGCACTTCACGTCGGGCACGCACTTAACAACACACTCCAGGATGTCCTCATTCGATATAAGCGGATGAAGGGCTTTAACGCCCTTTGGATTCCTGGTACTGACCATGCGGGGATTGCAACTCAGAATGTGGTAGAAAAACAATTATTAAAAGAACATACTACCCGACATGATCTCGGTCGTGAAAAGTTTGTTGAAAAAGTCTGGTCCTGGAAAGCAGAATATGGAAATAGAATTACTACCCAGCTTCGTAAACTTGGCTGTTCAGTTGACTGGCACCATGAGCGTTTTACTATGGATGACGGCTGTTCAAAGGCCGTTCGCAAAGTATTTGTTTCATTATATAAAGAAGGCCTGATTTACCAGGGCAATTATATTATCAACTGGTGTCCGCGATGCCATACTGCACTTTCTGATGTAGAAGTTGAGCATGAAGATTTGACCGGTAGCTTCTGGCATATTAAGTATCCGTTTGCTGATGGGAACGGCTATATAGAAATCGCAACGACAAGGCCGGAGACGATGTTTGGCGATACTGCCATTGCTGTTAATCCGAAAGATGAAAGATATCGCAGTATCTTAGGAAAAATGGTTATTATTCCTTTTAGCGGAAGGGAGGTCCCGATAATTGCAGATGACCATGTTGATCCCGAATTTGGTACAGGTGCCGTTAAGGTAACTCCTGCCCATGACCCGAACGATTACGAGATAGGAAAGCGCCATAATCTGGAATTCATCAAAGTTATGGATGAATCAGCGATTATGAATGAGAATGTGCCCAAACAGTACCAAGGCCTTGACCGTTTTGTTTGTCGAAAACAGCTTGTCCAGGATCTGGAAGAAAATGGATATCTTATCTCAGTAAAAGAGCATTTTTATTCTGTTGGACATTGTTATCGATGTCATACTATCGTTGAGCCGTATCTTTCAAAACAATGGTTCGTAGCTATGAAGAATTTAGCCGCTCCTGCAATCGACGCGGTCCGGTCCGGTAAGGTTGCGCTGCTTCCTGCAAGATGGGATAAATTATATTTCGATTGGATGGAAAATATCCGGGATTGGTGTATAAGCCGGCAGATATGGTGGGGACATCGTATTCCGGTATGGTATTGTGAAGATTGTAATAAAGTTATTTGTGAAACGGAAGACCCGAAGGAATGCGACTGTGGAAGCCATAATATCCACCAGGACCCCGATGTGCTGGATACCTGGTTCTCATCAGCCCTTTGGCCGTTTTCCACACTGGGATGGCCTGATCAGACCAGTGATTTAGCAACGTTTTATCCTACCAGCGTATTGGTAACCGGCTACGATATTATTACGTTCTGGGTAAGCAGAATGATAGTTATGGGCCTTAAGTTCATGAACAATATTCCTTTCAGTAAAGTTATAGTACATGGATTAGTAAGAGATGCTCATGGGAAAAAAATGTCCAAATCAACGGGGAACGCAATTGATCCGCTGGTTGTTATGGATGAGTATGGAACTGATGCCTTACGATTTGCGCTGGCACATCTTACTACTTCCGGAGGCCAGGACATCAAGCTATCAACTGATAAAATCGCGTCGAGTAGGAACTTTGCCAACAAAATATGGAATGTCAGCCGTTACGTTGTTATGTCGCTTGAAGAAGTCCCGGCTGGGCTCGATCCGGCTACCTTTGATTTGGCTGATAAGTGGATTTTGAGCAGATATAACAGAACTGTTGAGAAGGCAACCGAGCTATTGGAAAATTTTGAATATGGAATGGCCTGTTCGACACTGTATCAATTTATCTGGAATGATTTTTGTGACTGGTATATCGAATTTAGTAAGCGACGAAAAAATGAATCGATGCATATTGTCCTGGAAGTATTGAAAGGTTCACTTTCTCTTCTTCATCCTTTCATGCCATTTATTACCGAAGTTATATGGAAAATAATTAACGAAAAAACAGGTGGCACCGATAAGCCGTTAATTATTCATCAATGGCCTGAAGCTAATCGGCAACTAATTAACGATGAGGTTGAGAATAGTGCGGAAATCGTATTTTCAGTTATCCATAGTATTAGAAATCTGAGAGCTGATTCCGGCATCGCTCCAGGAATTAAACTGGCCACTTTTTTTTCTGTAGAAGACGAAAATAAGCAGAAACTATTAGAGGCACAGCAGCTTTATATCTCTGAACTGGCTCAATTGAACTATACAGATAAGTCAGGAGAAAAACAAAAATTACTGTATACATCCGCGAGTGGGATCGATATCTATATTAAAGCTCAGGGAGTCGTTAATATAGAGAATGAAAAAGACCGATTGCAGAAAAAAAATAAATCAATTAAGCAGGAGATCGCCCGTTTGGAAGGGAAACTTAATAATCAGAGTTTTGTTGATAAAGCCCCTGCAGAGGTTGTTCTGGTAGAGCAGGAGAAATTAGCAACTTACAAAGAACAATATATGAGACTGGAAAAACAGCTTACGATATTAAGTTAGAATTTATAATGAACTATAAACAAGCCTGCCTTTTTTTGAATAATAGAAAGCATTTTGGTATTAAGCCAGGCTTAGAACGGATTACTGCCGCCTCACAGTTGCTTGGCTCGCCGCAGAATGGGTACAAAAGTGTCTTAGTTGCAGGTACTAACGGCAAAGGTTCAACGACGAAGGCTATATCCACGTTGCTGATAAATAAAGGGTTTAAAGTCGGAACGTATTTATCCCCGCATCTCGAAGAGTATACTGAACGATTCCTCATAAATAATCAAGAAATATGTCAAACTAAATTTGCTGAGATAATCGCATATATGAGCAAATCAAAAGAAATAAATGGGCTTGAGTTGACGGAATTCGAAGTATTAACGCTTATGTCCTTTATTTTCTTTTTATCAGAGAAAGTCGATTATGCAATTTTTGAAGTAGGGCTTGGCGGTCGGTTCGATGCTACAAATATTGTTAACCCGGAATGCGCGGTCATAACTCCTATCGGTTTTGATCACAAAGATATCCTGGGTAACACAATTACGCAAATAGCTATGGAGAAAGCAGGGATTATCAAGAAAGGAAAGCCTGTTTTTACTGTTGAACAGGAAGTTGAGGTTTTAGGTGTTCTTGAGCGGATTGCTCAGGATAATTATGTTGATATGCGTATTGTAAAAACGGATAATATTCCTGGCGTATCTGTTGCTTACCAAAACCAGAATTTTTCGTTAGCGGTTGAAGTAGCGAAGTATGTTTTGTCGAAATATAATGTTTTTGTGACCGAGGAAGATCTGTCTGGCCTTGTGAGTAGTTTTTCGTTCCCGGGAAGATTTGAGGTAATAGCTGATAATGTGATTATCGATGGGGCACATAATCAGCTGGGTATGGCTGCTTTACTAACAGCCATCGATAAAAAATATACAGGAAAAAATATCAATTTTATTGTGGGTATATTAAAAAGAAAAGAGCCTCTTCCTATTTTAGACGAGATGCTACAGTTAAAGAATAATACGATAGAGAGCGTAAGTTTCGTCGCCATACCGAATGAAAACTGTTGGTTGCCCGAAGATCTGGAGCTCGAATTGCGTTCTTTGTCCTACCATGGAAAAATCATTTCCGGGACTAGGCTAGATGAAGTGGTGGAATGGATTAACGATACCGTAAATGATGGTATCTTTGTTCTTTGTGGCTCTCTGTACCTTGTCGGGGCCATAAAAACGCTGCTCAAAAACCAACATATTATTAATGTTTAATGTTGAGCGTTAATAGAAAAGATGGGATTTTAAGTTTTCTTTTTTTTGTAAACACTGTTATGAATGGAAGAAATAATAGGAACTAAATATCTTTGATAAGAATAACATATATGCTAAAATGATACTAAAATGTTTTAGATAAAGTAACCGAAAATCCAAAAATAAAGCAAATTAAAATAAAATAATTGTTCGGAAGATAAACCAGGAGGATAAATAGTGGCTAATTTACAAGAAGGTTATGATGAAAATATCGACTTTGACGATACCAAAGATGAAAACACAATCAATACCATACTAAATGACCAGCAAGAGTCCAAAGTAAATGTATTAAAAAATGTATTGATCGTCTTCGTTATTGTTGCTACAGGCATTGGTGTTTTCTGGGGAAGTTTCATCTTGGGAAAAAAAGTTTTTACCGTATCGATATCGCAGCCGACGATAAACGAAGAAAAAGTAAAAATGGATGAATTTTCTGATTTGGAAACACCGGATGAGAAGGTTCTCTATGAAATTGAAAAAATGGATACTAATAATGTTTTAGACCAGACCCAGACTATTGCGAATACCTTATCACAAGAGCTCAAATCAACGTCTGTCTCAGTCGCTGTTTCTGCAACAACGCTATTACAGGCAAGCCAAAGTACTCCGACAAAAAAAGTGGAAACAAAAGCAGTTAGCCAGGTAATTCGACCTGTAGCTAAACCTGTACAAGTTGCCGCAACTGCTAAGCCTGCTATTACTCCTTCACCAGTTATTGCTGCAAAGCCAGTAATTTCAACTCCTATCAAGGTAATAGCACCAAGACCAGTCAGAAAGCCGATGGCGATCACGGTCCATACTACAGAAACAAAGCCGGAAATTAAACCAGCAAATAAACCCGAAATAAGGGTCCATATTGACCACGCTAAATCAGCAATGAAACCTGAGAAGAATATTGCTGTAAAAGTTAAAGAAGAAAAAACAGCTGATTTGGCGGTTTCTACTTTGCTGAAATTAGATAAAAGCATTCAAATTAATCCGAAAGATGGGAAAAAGGAAGATGAAATAGCTACGTTATCAGAAAAATCTAATAAATTTAAGGTTATTGCCGGTTCCTATGGTAAGCAGGAGAATGCAAAAATACTGGAGAGCAAGCTAAAACAACAAGGCTTTGAAGTTTATATTTCTAATGTTACTATTAAGAGTGTATCAATGTGGAGAGTTCAAATAGGGGCTTTTGATAGATATGATCAAGCTAAAAAAATGATCGTAAAAGCTAAATCGATGGGGAATGATGCTTTCTATATTAGAGAATAAAAACATTGTATTAGCTTCAGCGTCTCCTAGAAGAAAAGAACTACTGTTAAAAGCCGGCTTAACATTTACAATTATTGTTGCCGATATTGATGAGTCGATCAGCATAGAAAAACCTATAGAAAACGAAATATGCAGGTTGTCTGTTGCGAAAGCAGCGGTTGTGAGTAATCGGCATAAAGGTATAATTATTGCTGCAGATACAGTGGTCATCTGTGATGGGAGCGTTTTAACAAAGCCTAAATCATTAGAAGATGCCAAAAAAAAATTAATGTTATTAAGCGGTAAGGTTCATGATGTCCTAACGGCATATACTGTAAGGGATACGGTAAGTAATAAAGATATAACAAGGTGTGTTAAGACCGAAGTAACTTTTTTTGATATGCCGGAAGAGTTTATTGATTGGTATCTGTCCTCGGGGGATTACCTTGATAAGGCTGGAGCTTATGCAATACAAGAAAAAGGAATGCTCTTAGTTAAAAAAATAGAAGGTTCATATACTAATGTTGTTGGTTTGCCTGTTGAATATGTTTTTAGAGATGTAATTCAGTTAGGTATCGGGGAATAGAATAAAAAATAAATAAACCTGTTTATTAATTTAAAGGGTCATAAAATATCGGGAGGCTTAAATGAGTTTACATAAATATTTAACGGACAGATGGACGAAGCATTTAGGTATCGACCTGGGAACCGCTAATACACTGGTGTTCCAAAAAGGTGTCGGGATAGTTTTGAGAGAGCCTTCGGTTGTGGCTATAGAAAAGAATACGAAACGTGTATTGGCAATCGGGAAAGAAGCGAAGGGAATGTTGGGAAGAACTCCCGGCAATATTATTGCTGTTCGTCCGATGAGAGACGGCGTTATCGCTGATTTCGAAGTAACAGAAATGATGCTAAGACATTTTATTCAGAAAGTAAGTTCTAAATCTCTTTTTGGAAAGCCAAAAATTGTGATCGGGGTTCCCTCTGGCATTACTGGAGTAGAGAAACGTGCAGTTCTGGATGCGGCTATGCAGGCTGGCGCAAAAGAAGCCTTTCTGGTGGAAGAACCGATGGCTGCTGCTATTGGGGCTCGATTACCGGTCTCTGAACCTACCGGTAGCATGATAGTTGACATTGGTGGAGGTACAACCGAAGTTGCAGTTATCGCTTTGGGCGGTATTGTTGTTTCCCGGTCGATTCGGATAGCTGGTGATGAAATGGATGAAAATATCGTTGCGCATTGCCGAAAAAATTATAATCTTCTTATTGGCGAGAGAACTGCTGAGACAATAAAAATAGCAATAGGTTCAGCGTATCCGTTAAAAGACGAAAAAACCATTGAGATTAGAGGTCGTGATCTTATTACCGGACTTCCAAAGAACTTTACTCTGTCCAGTTCGGAAATAAGGGATTCACTTTACGAGTCAATTAACACCATTGTAGATGCGGTCAGAATAACCTTAGAACAGACACCACCGGAGCTAGCTGCAGATATTATGGATAGAGGCATTATCTTGGCTGGGGGTGGTGCATTACTTCCCGGGCTTGATAAATACCTTTCACAAGAGACGGATATGAAAGTCTTTATTGCCGACGATCCGTTATCCTGTGTTGCTTATGGGACCGGAGCGGTCCTGGAAGAAATAGACGTGTTAAAAAAAGTTCTCATAAACAATTAAGAACTAATTATAGAATCGTTGCATAAATCAAGAAAATCGTAGTTTGAATAAATAATACATGCGCATATCGGTGCGCGCTATTTATTCGAACTACGATTTTTCATTGTCAAAAAATTCTCAGTGGAAGTTTTAAAAGAATTATCAGGATTAATAATCTTCACTTAGGTTTACGTATTTTCCGATTAATTTCATAAGATTACTTATATCGAGGGGTTTTGCAAGTATTTCATTAACTTTTTGTTTCAATAAAATATCTTCCGGATTATCCTCTTCATACAAATGACCGCTATACACGAGTACCGGGATCGTCTCATATCCCTTTATAGTTCGGATTTCATGTGCCGTTTGCCAGCCATTTTTATTTGGCATTTTTAAGTCGAGAATAACCAGATCGACTTTTTCTTTCTTAAGGATATCAAGACATTCATTTCCGTCTTGTGCCTCAAAGACAGTGCAGCCCTTCGTCTTAAGGACCCAAATAATTCCTTCTCGTATATATCCTTCATCGTCAGCGATTAGCAGAGTGACCATGTTTTTATTATAAAATATCTTGCTTTCAAAAACAACACTAATCTTATATATAATGAAATAATTTATCTTTCCGATAATTACATTTGATGCAGTTACTATACAAAATATCTTTGCAGTGATAGATTATAATTAGTGCTATAATACATGAATGAATCTGAAGGTAGGAGTGTGTTTGAACAATGAGAAGCGGCAAATATAATAGAATATTGCTTAAATTGAGCGGTGAAGCGCTTTTAGGTGAAAGACAATATGGTATTGACCCAAAATTTGTAAGATATATAGCCAATGAAATTAAAAAAGCCCACGCATTAAAGGTCCAGATTGGCGTGGTTATTGGTGGGGGCAATATATTTCGGGGAATTTCGGCTAGTGTGAACGGCATGGACCGGGTCACGGCAGATTATTCAGGAATGCTGGCTACGGTTATGAATGCTTTGGCTCTTCAGGATGCGCTTGAGAAAGAGTCGGTTATGACAAGAGTACAGACGAGTATTGAGATGAGAAATGTTGCAGAAGTTTTTATTAGAAGAAGGGCGATTCGTCATCTGGAAAAAGGGAGAGTTGTTATTTTTGCCGGAGGCACAGGGAATCCCTATTTTACAACGGACACTACGGCGGCACTCAGAGCTGCGGAGATAGATGCTGAGGCAATTTTTAAGGCCACAAAAGTGGATGGGGTGTATGATAAAGATCCGGTTAAGCATAAAGATGCGGTTAAGTTTGAAGAACTGACCTATATGGATGTATTAAATAAGGAACTTAAGGTTATGGATACAACCGCAATAGCCTTAAGTATGGATAATAATATCCCGATAGTTGTTTTTAACTTGAGTCATCCGGGAAATATTTGCAAAGCAATTCTAGGTGAAAATGTTGGTACCAGAATTGTTTGCAATAATAAGAAGGAGGTTTGAGAATGTTTGAACGGTTAGAAGATAGAATGCAGAAAACCCTTGAAACTCTAATTAAGAACTTTTCATCTGTTAGGACAGGAAGAGCGAATCCCGATCTGCTGAAGAGGATAATGGTTGATTATTACGGTTCACAAGTGCCAATACAGCAATTGGCAAATTTATCTGCTCCCGAACCTAAAATCGTGGCGGTGCAGGTTTTTGATCGAGGAGCAATCAGTAGTGTTGAAAAGGCTATACAAAAATCAGATTTAGGCTTGACGCCAAATACAGAAGGTAATATTATTCGGTTGATTATTCCCGACCTTACCGAGGAAAGAAGACGAGAACTCGATAAAGTTGTTAAAAGAATCGCAGAAGAGGGAAGAGTCGCGGTTAGAAATCTCAGAAGAGATGCGCTTGATGAATTGAAGAAACCGGAAAAAGATAAAAATATTTCCGAAGATGAGAAAAAACGGGCACAAGACCAAATTCAAAAAGTAACTGATAAGTATATCAAAAAAATTGAGGATATGCTTATTGCCAAAGAAAAAGACTTAAAAGAGATTTAATAAAGATTTAATAAAGGAGGATATACAGTGTATAAAATTGATGAAGATGCTTGTATTGCTTGTGGTTCATGTGCAGGTTCATGTTCTCAGGATGCTATAGTGGAGAATGGAAATGCATACAAAATAACCGATGCTTGTATTGATTGTGGTGCTTGTTCAGATACATGCCCGGTAAGTGCTATTTCAGCTGAATAAATTTCATCGAATGAAGAATAATTAATTGATTAGGGGTTTGATTTATCAAACCCTTACTATTTATTGACGAAAGCATACTCAGCCAGAGTATGCGCTTATGGTTTTAAGCAATGAATAAACCGGAAATTAAAACAGTACCTAGACACGTTGCTCTGATCATGGATGGCAATGGACGATGGGCTCGCAAGCGGGGATTGCCACGGAGTGCCGGACACAAAAAAGGGATAGATGCACTTCGTAGGACTGTAGAACTTTCTGCTGAATTTGGGGTTAAGGTGCTCTCAGTTTATGTTTTTTCAACTGAAAATTGGAAGCGTCCGGAAAAAGAAGTTTTATTTCTCATGAAGCTTTTTGAGTCACAGATTGATAGGCAGGTTCAAGATTTACATAACAATAATGTTCGTGTTAAGTTTTTAGGCAGGATTCATGAGCTGTCATCTGTATTGCAGGAAAAAATCAAGAGATCCGAAGAAAAAACTAAAGATAATGAAAAAATTACTCTAAACGTTATGATTAATTATGGTTCTCGTCAAGAGATCATTGACGCAGTAAAAGAGATCGCTGATAACGTCAGAAATGATACATTAAATATCAATGATCTTTCTCCTGAAGAATTTTCAAAATATTTATATACCAAGCATTGTCCGGACCCCGAGCTGTTAATAAGAACGAGCGGGGAGAGCAGGATTAGTAATTTTATGCTATGGCAGCTTTCTTACGCTGAGATCTATATATCTGAGGTATTATGGCCTGATTTTGATAAAGAAGAGTATCAGAAGGCTTTGTCATGGTATGATTCGCGAGAACGGAGATTCGGAGGTCTATAGGTTTTGTTTAAACGATTCATCACTATTTTTGTAGTTGCCCCGATAGTGTTTTTATTTATCCTCTATGATGTTCCTCCTTATGGAATCATTCCTTTTTTAATGCTTATGGTTGCGGTAGCAATTTTGGCAACGAACGAATATTTTTCTATTACCTCTTATAAAAAAGGAAATCCATACGAGATAATGGGTTACGTACTCGTTCTTGCCTTTGTTGTTTCGACGTACATGAAAGAAACGATGGTTTTTTGGAATTCTAAATTAAGCTTATTGATTTCTATTCTACTGGTTTTCGGGTTTATTACCGAAGTTTTTTTAAAAAAAGTTATAGGCTGCAAAAATAATTTTTTTGTGGTTATTCGAGGTATCCTTTATATTGGTTGGTTTTATTCTTACTTTGTTCTTCTACGTGGGTTGGACCATGGTTTTGCTTACCTGATCTACCTTGTCTTAACCATAGCTTCTTGTGATACTATGGCTTATATTGTAGGAATAAAATTCGGCAAACATAAAATTGCTCCATTCATAAGCCCTAAGAAATCTGTCGAAGGATGTATTGCTGGGTTCATTTCCGCAGTAATCGCCTCATACTTTTTAGGCGCTCATTATCTTGGTTTGAATCACGCAATAATCATGGGAATGATTGTGGGTGTTTTTGGACAGCTTGGAGATTTGTTTGAATCACTGATTAAGCGGAAATATGAAGTAAAAGATTCCGGCTGGATACTTCCCGGGCACGGAGGCATTCTTGATCGATTGGACAGCGCGTCTTTTATTGCCCCGTTAATCTATTATTATCTTACAATGGTGATTCTGCGATGAAAAATATAGTAATTTTAGGCTCGACCGGCTCTATTGGAACACAATCTTTGGAAGTTGTTACGCATCATCCTGATAAATTTAACGTTGTTGGGCTTGCTGCGGGTTCTAATGCAAAGTTGCTGCTCATGCAAGCAAGACAGTTTAATCCCGAATATATTTGTATCCAGGATAGAGACCAAGTGGATTATCTTCGCCAGCAATTAACCGGGACCACGATTAAGGTCCTTTGCGGCGACGAGGGCTTATTAACGCTAGTTGCGTTGCCAGATGCTGAATTGGTTCTCGTGGCAATTGTTGGTGTGAGAGCGCTTCTCCCTACTGTGAGTGCAATAGATGCCGGCAAGGATATTGCTTTGGCAAGCAAAGAGATACTGGTAGCAGCGGGCCACCTTGTCATGGAAAGAGCCAGAAAAAAGGGAGTCCGCATAGTGCCTGTTGATAGCGAGCACGCGGCAATATTGCAATGCCTGCAAGGAAATGATTCCAAGTCGGTAGAATCAATCACGTTAACTGCTTCAGGCGGTCCCTTTTTTGGACTGACAAAAGAAGAGCTTAAATCAAAAAAGCTTTGTGATGCCCTGAACCATCCGAATTGGGATATGGGAAAAAAGATAACCGTAGATTCGGCGACGCTGATCAATAAAGGATTGGAAGTCATTGAAGCGCACTGGTTGTTTGGTATTGATTATGACAATATTAATGTGGTGATCCATAGAGAGAGCATCATCCACTCAATGGTGACCTATAATGATGGCTCGGTAATTGCGCAGCTTGGTGTGCCGTCAATGTGTCTCCCTATACAGTACGCGCTTTCATTTCCGGAGCGGTTATTATCTTCCTGGCCGCGAGTCGATCTTGTTAAACTTAGGGCACTCAGTTTTTATGAACCGGATTATGAAGCATTTCCTTGCTTAAAAATGGCATACGAGGCTGGTAATCAGGGAGGTTCTGCGCCTACGGTCCTGAACGGGGCAAATGAGGAAGCGGTCAAATTATTTCTACAAGAAAAAATAGGCTTTTTAGAAATTCCCCGGATTATCTCCTTAATGTTAGAGAAACATGCCTATAATCCTAATCCGTCACTGGAAGATATCGTTGCTATCGATAAAGAAACACGAGAAAAGGTAAATGAAATAAGTCATGGAAAACGCAGTGCAATTAGCTAATACTCTTTATATCCTTCTCAAAGTAAAAGGTTTTACGATTAACGTTTTCAGGAAGCTTGTCGAGCGTGATTTCAATTTTCTCTCTTTTTTAGATAAAAATAACCAGGAATATCTCAAACAATTCAACATTCCTGAGTTTATTGGTGAACAATTCAAGCTTTTTGATTCCGGCAAAGTCTATGATTACTTTGAGAAGCTGGACAATGAAGGAATAAGGGTCGTTAGTTACTTCGATCAGAAATATCCTGCCAAACTAAAGAATATATACGACCCTCCGGCATTATTATATGTCCAAGGTAAGGACCTCGATTTCGCGATCCCCTCAATTGCCGTTGTAGGAACCAGAAAATGCAGTAGTTACGGTATGAAAGTGACCATGGATCTGACCTCGCAGTTGGTAAGTCAAGGTATTATGATTATTAGCGGTATGGCTGAAGGTATTGATACGTGTGCCCATCGTGCAACCCTGAACGGACAGGGGAAAACGATCGCTGTTCTTGGCGGCGGTTTTAATCATATTTACCCGAGAACAAATGTTGGCCTTTTTGAGGAAATAATTGATAGTGGTATGGTTATATCGGAATATGAGCCGGATATAGAACCCCGGCGAATGTTTTTTCCTCTGCGCAACCGGATTGTGACAGGGTTGTCTGACGGGGTAATGATTGTTGAAGGCGATATAAAGAGCGGTGCAATGATATCGGCATATCTTGCCATGGACCAGGGGAAAGAGGTTTTTGCTGTTCCTGGCGATATAACTTCTGATATCAGCAAAGGACCGCATAAGTTAATAAAAGAAGGGGCTAAGCTCGTGAGTTCCGTTGAAGATATTCTTGAAGAGCAGCCATTTGTGAGGCAGCAGTCGTTATTCTCTTTGGAGAATATAGAAACTAGTCAGCCCGAAAAAGAATTAAATTATGGTACCTTAAACGAGATCCAGGTTAAAATCGTTAAATTGCTCTCAGGCGTACCAACCGGTATTGATAGTATTGTCGAAACTACCCGACTATCATCGTCCGAAATTATAGCTGCTTTGTTAGAATTAGAGATTATTGGACGTATTAAGCAGCATCCCGGAAAATTGTTTACCTTAAACCGGAAATGATCCTATTTATATGTTGTTCATAGGCCGACGGGCAGAAGAGTAATCAGAGGTTCTTGTTCTCATAACGGGTTGCGATTTATTGTTTTGTTGAGAATATAGCTGGCTGACAGTTACGAATGCAAAACCTCTTCGCTTAAGTGTTCTAATGATAGTTGGCAATGCGGATAATGTTGAGGAACTATCGGAGTTATGCATGAGAATTATTGTTCCCGGGAAGGTATTATCAATTACTCGTTTACTGAGCTTATTGGAAGATAATGCCTGCCAGTCTCCGGAGTTATTTGTCCAGAGGACAGTTGTATAATTAAGCTCTTTGGCTATTTCTATTGTTTCTGCATCAAACTTTCCTCCCGGAGGTCGGAACAAATAGGGAATGAACCCGGTTTGATTAAATATTACTGTTCGCGTATTTTCTAACTCTTGAATAGCCTTTTCCCTTGAGAGATCAGTAAGCCGTTGATGCGAAAAGGTATGGTTTCCAATCTCATGTCCGTCATCGAACATTTGTTTGAGAAGGTATGGATATTTCTCTGCTTGCGAGCCAACCACAAAGAAAGTTGCCTTTATTTGAAAGTCTCTGAGTATGGTGAGAATGGCTTCAGTGCTGTCATATTGTGGCCCGTCATCAAAAGTAATCGCAATGTTCCTTTTATTAAGGTCTCCATGCTGAATAATGTACGGCAGGTTATTATCGACGTAACTGGTCCAATGATTATCGCTGGGCTTTAAGTAGAAATTATCGAGTTTGCCGTGCACTTTGGGTCTTGATTTATTAGATAGCTGGAGTTTATCAGAAAGTAAAGAGCCGCCCAATCCACCTAAACAGGAGATGAGCACAATTAATATTCCCCAGACAATATATTTTTTCATAGTAATAACCTTACCATAAAAGCTCGTATTAAAAAATGTTACCGTGTATTTTTGTGGATGTTGTAACAATAATTTTTTATAAGCAGAGGCGTGATGTAAAGGAGTAATGAAAAATATTTTACTTCTATTGCACTTTTATCGATAATTAATATTATAATTTAAAATAGATTATAAAAAAACCTGTAAAATAATAGAATTAACCCCGGGAACCGACCGGATACTATAATGAGAAAAATGATCAATCGTTCTTTTTTTTATATTCTTTTTCTAAGTTTCTTCGTTGCCTGGTCTTCGTGTGGTTACGCGGCTGTGAGCACCGTTAATTTTTCTGAAGCCGGGCTAATTGTTAGTAAGGGTGGCACAAGCGCTGTTCATGTTCAGGTTATTGATACTGACGGGTCAGGAATTGCCGGGATATCTGTTACTGCCAATATCCTCATTGGCAGCGGAAATTTCCAGTCGGAAACCGTGACGACAGATATTCATGGAACTGCCAACTTTCTGTTTCTGGCACCAGCTTTTGTAACTACAACAGTCATTGAGGCATATTGTGCTGGCATTACCAGCAATATTCCTTGCACGATTAGTATCGTTGTCGCAGTCCCGCTAATAAATTATCTTGATACACCAACGAACAATACGGATCAGGTAATTTCCGGAACTAAGACAGTGGATATCTCTACCGTTAATATTACCTGCAACTCAGCTGTAGCTATTACCGCCGTTGAGTACCCAACCAATACAAGCTGGATTGTAACCATCAATGGCCTTATATTAGGCGATAACGTTATTTCCGTAAATGCTGTAGATGTATCTGGAAATAGTAGTAGTTACATTACCCGGAATATTGAAATACTTAATAGCATCTGCAAAATATTCGAGACAAGCCGTGAATATGTGACCTTACAGCAAGCACTTAATGCTGCCGCCACGGGGAATCATATTTACATTTATCCGGGAGTACATGCTGGAGAGGGAAATCGTGGGTTGATATGGCCTGATATTCAGGATATTAGCCTCATGGGATCTCCTAATGCCGGAACAAGTGTAAACGTGATTCTTAATGCACAAGGAATCACTCGAAATATTTTACAGCAGCATGCTATTAGATGGGTGCTCGATAACCTTACTTTAATGAATGGACAGGTAAGCGTTATTAATTCAGGGGATAATGCCGGAGGAGCGATATATATAGGTGTCAATAGTAGTAGTCAGCTACTTACAATCAATGCCTCTGTTCTTAGTGGTAATGCAGCTTATTTGGGCGGAGCTGTTTACGGGGGAGGTAATGCCTCAAGAATTAATTTGATAGGCTCTATTGTCAAAAATAATACCGCTGATTATGGCGGCGCTTTCAACTCAGGGGTTAACGTTTTTAAAAATAGTCTTTTTCAAAATAACCTGGCGGTGAGTGGCGGTGGTTTTTATGAAGGGAACAACGAGCTTATTAACTGCCTGGTCATTAGTAATAACGCTACCTTAAGCGGCGGTGCTTTTTTTGCCGGAGATAATAAGCTCATTAATTGTACCTTAGCGAAGAATACCCCGGAAGTTTATTATGATAATTCTGCCGCTGCTGGTATTGGAGGTGAACTGGAAGCATATAATACCATTTTTGCCGATGGTTTTGACGGTGGTACCGGCAGCTATTTTAATACCTGCACAATAAGCTACAGTACCTTTAGCGATAGTTCCTTGCCTGCGTCTATGGTTACTTCGAACCTTATCTATGGATTCGGAACGGACAATTTTGTGAATTATAATAACAACGATTTCCATTTAAAAGTAACAAGTGTGGCTGTGAATGCCGGTTCAAATACTAATTGGCAAGCTAACTCAGGCAATGTAACAACGGATTTGTCAGGCAGCCAAAGAATTTTTGATTTTGTCATAGATCTGGGTGCCTATGAGTTGCAGCTCGATACTACCCCTCCGGTAACTCCGGGATTTGATGTTCAAAATATCACCACAAACAACGTGACGATTTTCATATCAGGAACTAAAAGTTCTGACACGTCAGTAATAACTCTTCTTTGCAGTACCGCGATAACCATAAACGCCACGACCTATCCAACTGCTACGAGCTGGCAGGTGAAGATTGAAGGACTGACTGAAGGAACAAATACGGTGACGATTAATGCTCAGGATGCTGCGGCCAATGCCAGCGGTGTTGTTACCATGAGCATTCTTCTGGATATTACTGCACCGATTGTCACCCTTAACAATCCTGTGAAGAATAGCTATGCTAAGCTTTCCATTTATGTTGAATATAGCCTTTCGGAGGTCTGCTCTCCTGGTGCTGTTAAGCTCTCTTTCACGCGTACCGGCGGCAGTTCGGACCCTAATTCACCGCATACGATAACCAGTAATTTAACCTATCATGCAGGAATAAATACCTTCAATATTCTTGGTAATGACTTGTTCGGGGATGGCAGCACGATCACCTCGGATAGCTTGATTGATGGCGGAATTTATAACGTCTCTATGTCTGTTTCTGATCTGGTGGGGAATACCAGTATCCCGACTATAAATACCGGGGTTACCTATGATATTTCTTCTCCGGCTTCGGCCTCGGTTCTTGTTGCTGTAGCGCATCCCGGATCGAGAGTTTCTCTTTCGTGGGGAGCATCCCTCTCCGGTGACGTTGAAACCTATAAAATATTCAGGGGTACTAATTTGCTGATTATAACCAATAATATTGGAAATACCACCAACACTGGTTATGAGGATTATTCTGTGATCCCCTCTCAAAATAATTATTATCAAGTTGTTGTTGTTGATCATGCTGGAAATGAGAGCCCTTCTTCGAATAAAGATTCTGCTGGAAATATAACAATTAGTAAACAATACGCTACTAGTAAAGGGGGCCTCTCGTCTCAGCCTATTCCCGGGACAACGGTGCAGTATTCGATAACTTTTACTAATAATGGCTATGGCCCGGTTAAGGGAATCGGGATAACTGATATGCTCCCTGCGACGACTAATACGGTATACGTTGTAGGGTCAGCAGCAGCTTCGGCATCATGCTTGAGAACCTATCAGCACGCGGCCCTTGGTGCCTATGATACAAGTGAAACCGCACCGATCGTTGGAATAAAATGGAGTAATTTCGCTGTATTGAATGCCGGTGAGCAACGAACTGCTACCTATGCTGTTATTATCAAGTAGCCGGGGAATAGTTTTTGGTTTGGTAAAAATGCTACAATTATAACAAATGAATTATAAGTATCTTAGGATCGGAGAGTAAATGTAATGAGATATTATAAAATAATGTTTTTAACAGGTATGTTTTCTTTTTTGTTAGCAACTTTTCTTTATAGTGCCGAAAATATTGCGCCAGGTGCAACAATCACAGGACAGTTCAATAATTTGAAGGTAATAAGCGATATTAAGACTGAAGGCAATGAAGCATTTTCAGCAGAATCAGAAGAGATTGGAAGCAAAAATATCAAGATTGATTTCGATCTTCAGTCCCTTTTCTATATAAAGGAAATAAAAATTTATTGGGCAAATGAAGGAATAGCTAAGAATTTTTCCCTTTGGCTCAGTAAATCAAAAGTAGAGAATGATGTTATCAGCGGGTTGGATGGCACAAAAGGAAAAAAGGAAAAGAATACCCTTGTTCAAACAATAGAATTACATAGCCGGTATTCCCGGTATATTTCTCTGGTCTTCCCCTCTGATACTATATTAAATAAAGGTAAACATATAAAAATTAAAGAAATAGAGATTATTAAAGAAGAAAATCCCAAATTGGCGTTAAATGATATTAATTATAGTATAAGTGACAGAGAAATATCTATTCGCTTTAAAACAGATATAGATGCTAAAAGCCAGATCTTTTACGGAGAAGATACCTTTGACGGCAAACTGGAAGCTCCCCTGCGATTTATCATGCCGCGAACGCTGCATTCGGGAGTTCTCTATGGGCTGAAACCTGATACGAAATATCGCTTCCAGGTGGAAGTATCCTCCACAGATATAGTTAAATCGGAAAAGTCTGAATTCATATACGTTAAAACACAGAAAAATAATCTTGCTTTCGGTAAGCCGGTTATTGGTACATTCACTCATTTGCCGGAAGACAAATTTGTAAGCAAAACTATCCCGGCAATCGAGCGGTTAACTGATGGCGGGATGGATTACTTTACCTCGCTGGCTTTATCCGGCAGCGTTGCGAAAAAAGATCAGTTTATCGCAATGGACCTTACAAAAACCTGTAACATTTCAGAGGTTATTCTCTACTGGTGGGCGTTATCATATTCGAAATCATTTAATATCCTGGTGAGTTTAGATAACAAAAATTGGGAAGCTATTGGTACGGGCCTTAATGCCGGAGATGGAATATTTACAACGACCGGAGCCCCAATGTATGTGTATAGCCACAAATTTCCTCCTAAGGGTGCAAGATACATTAAGGTCCAGGTTCCACAGAATAGCCCGTATTACGACAAACAAGATAATTGTGATTTTGTTTCGCTTTTTGAAATAAAGGTGTTTTGACTTGGGTGCTTCGAATCAGTGTCCCGGACCAGGACTTTAAATCGAAGTTAACCTGTAAAGTAAATGTTTATGCAAAATAATAAATGTTCGAAAGGAAAAGGAGTATGAAAAATAGGCTCTATATTCTCCTGGCAATAGGTATCCTCTCTCTGTCATCGGTTGCGAATGCTGCGTTTCAGCTCGATTCGAGAAGTGGTACTGCCGCTGATAATGAAATCCTTGGCTCGGAAGTAACACTTGAATATCAAACGGATTCAGGTACCCAAAAAACGGCAACCGACAATGTTTCGGTTATAACGGTTAATGCAATCTATGGATATAATCCTAGCTGGGCAGATGTGCCTACTATGGGGATTGAGCCCGGAGAGGTATCAACCTTCTCATACCAGATAATGAATGTAGGTAATCATTCGGATGTTTTCTCCGTTACCTATTCGGCAAAATATTATTTAAGTGATAGCACGTCATGGAATATAACTGTTTCCACAACCAGCATTATGCTATCTCCGGATACTGCATCGCCCGTGTTTGATCTGGTTATAACTTCAAGTGCGCAAGTAACTCCTGGTGCCTATGTCTCTGTTTCTCTCAATATTAAGTGTGATTCCGATCTTACCGCGGTTCCGTATACTGGAGACAATGGGTTCGTTTATGGCGGGTTTGGCAATCAATCTCAAGTTGTGACCGCTACGGTTTTGATTGCTATAGTCAATCTTACCAAGACCGTGACGGTCAATGTGCCTGCAGGCTATACCGGATCTTTGCCCGCAGTGGTTCCGGGAGCGAAACTGACCTATAGGTTAGACTGGGGAAATACAGGAAGTCTGTACGCTAAGAACGTAGAGATAATCGATATATTGCCAACCTTAAACACGACGTTAACTGGAAATGCTGTTGTTTACAGTAGTCAGGCGTCGGCACCGATACTATCGTATTTTTGGAATAATGTATGGAATTTAACGCCCGCCTACAATGCTGCAAAGATCCGGGTTCAATATAATACTATTCCTGCAAATTCTACCGGTAATATTACTTATAATCTTATAATTAAATAGAGAAGGGGAAAAAACAGATGATAAAAACTTTTTTATTAACCTGTTTTCTGTTAAATATTCTCATTTTTGGTGCGAATGCCGCATATCAGTTAGGATCCACTGTTGGTACATCTGCTGGGACTGCAGTAGCCGGATATATCGTTACTGCCAACTTTAATTCAGGACAAAGGATAACGCAGAAAATTGCTACGGCCTCCGTTTCCGATCAAATTGTCCAGGCAATTTACGGCTATGATATCCTTTTTAATACCCCTTCAAATAATGGTATAGAATCTAATCATTCGATTATCTATTGCTATACCATAAGAAATGTCGGCAATTCAGTCTCCGAAAACTTTCTGTTGGTGACTGAAAATGTTTCAGTAAATGGAGATTTTACTATTGAGGCCCTGAGCCAGCAATTTGTGTTAAATAGCGGGGCATCGGCTAACTTTTACGTCACCGTGAACGCCCTTTCCACCGCAACAATTAACACATTTGTAACGATGGATGTTAATTTTGAGATTGAGGGAAAAACCACACAGCCTACCTATTATACCGGGTATAATGGGAATGTTTATGGCGGATATGTAGATTATAAACAATTGATTAACACCTGGTTAAAGCTTCCGATTCTTCTTGTCAGCAAGAATTATACGGTTGGGCACAGTTGGGATAGTGGTAATTCTCCGGTACCTGGAGCGACGGTAACCTTTAATATCAAATACAAGAATGTTGGTAATGGAGCTGCTAACAATGTAGTGTTTACAGATATCATACCAACAATTAATACGGAATTTCGCCTCGGGAGTACCGCAAATATCTGTTCTGATGCGGGTGTAAGGGTTACCTTTAGTTATTCTGCAATAAGTGACCCTGCAGTATATAATTATACTCCGCTTTCACAAGCTGGAGGCAACAAAATGGACCCGAATATTGCACGACTGAGAATCGCTCTTTCTCCCATTGCGGGCAATGTATCCGGTACAATAAATTATACGGTAGTGATTAAGTAAAGGACATATTATTAATGAAAATAATCGTTAATATATGGATTTTTCTCGTATTTATTTTTAGTATGAATGCTGTGGCTCATTCTATTACTGCACCAGGCATCGTGATAACTAATAATGCGCAGATAACATATATAAAAAAGGCACAACTTCTTGTCGTAAGTTCTCAGACCACACTGTCAGTAAACGAAATAAGTGGCATGACTATTGTGCCTACCCAGCAACCCAGTATTTTATTTAAGACGACGGACAAACATGATTTCCCATATCGGGTGACGAATAATGGAAACAAAACAATGACCTTGTTGCCATCAATTGTATCCATTACTCCAAGCTGGAGTGTTGAACTGGTTATAGATAACAATAAGGATGGAATTCGTTCGATTACCGACAATATTTCGGTTCCGGTTTCCCTTAATCTGGCAATTGGCGGATCTTACTGCTTTATTGTAACAATAAGGCCGCCGGCCTTTCCGGTTTCAGCTAATACGACAGGGCTTTGCCTGATATCCCTTGTAACTACCGGAAATGTCTATGACGGAGAATGCTATAAGGGGTTTGACAATATTAGTTATGGTGGTCCGGATAGTGTAATGTTAACACTTAATGCAAGTGTATCGGAGATATATTCGTTAAAAGCTCAATATGATGCTGAGGATACTCTGGGTATTACTGATAATTATTGGATTGATCATTCTACTCCCTATATGTATTGGAACGCATCGATTGATAATAGCGGTTTCAGCTTTATCGTAACGACGAATTCAGCCGGAGTGCCTGATAACATCGTGGATTTGGCAGCAGATATAAGCGGATATCAGATACCGACGTTAAATGCCGGAGTCTACTATTTCAAGATAAAGCTTCGGGACCTTAACGGAGTATGGGGGAACAGCCTGTCATTTGCAATCAAGTTTGACAATCTGCTTCCGGGTGTACCGGGAACCCCAAATGATACAGGTTCTGTTATTACTAAGAACCTCATTCCGATTAACTGGGATGCCGCCATCGATTACGGTCCGTCCGGGTTAAGTTGCTATGAAGTGCAAATCGGATCGCAACCCGGTATGGCAGATGTTGCCAGCTTAAATATCGCTACTGGCAATTCGTATTTTTTTTCCGGAAAAGATGAAAATAAGTATTACTTTAAGGTAAGATCTGTAGATATCGCCGGTAACAGAAGCGATTGGTCAGGAAATTCCGATGGAATATACGTTTATTTGAACCCGACACTGGATGTGAGGGCCCGTGTGGGTTTTGATGACTATCGTGTTATCGCCAACAATTCCTGGACTAGAAATTCGCAGCCATATTTTTACTGGATAAATGCTTCTCAAAATTCCGGCTATACTTATTCCTTTTCAACGGATAATTCGGTAATACCTGAGGAGTCTATTGATACTTTAAGTAATTTCTATGATCCCGGGCAGCTTACTAACGAGATTTATTATTTTAAGATTAAAATGCTAAAGGACATGCTCTTGAACGGAACGAAAATATGGAGCAATATGGCTACCTTCACGTATAAAATGGATGATGATGTTACAAAAAACATGCCGGCACCAGTTATTGAAGATAAATACGTATTCAGTAATCCCGGAAGATTCAGTTGGCAGACGGTCACTGATAATTATCATGGAAGTGGAATTACCGACTACATTCTGCGCATATGGGGGCAGAGTGTAGTCGGTGCGCTTTTTGAGGGGTCAGTGGGGTCTGCTAACTCATTTTCTTTTTCCGGAGTGGACGGAAATACATATTTCGCCCAGTTAAAAATTAGAGACGGTGCTGGTAATGAGAGTTACTGGTCAGAGTTTAGTCCTACTATGAGTTATTTGCTTACTAATGATACTGATCATGACGGTGTCCCAAATGATTGGGAGCTTAGCTATGGATTTAGTCCTCTTGATCCTATAGATGCTACGAAAGATTATGATTACGATGGTTTGAACAATATTTCGGAATTTAATGCCAGTACAAATCCGGGGATTAATAATCGATTGCTTTCTGATTCAGATCATGACGGGATGCCGGATTCTTATGAACAAAAATACGGGTTTGTTCTGAATAATCTTTCAGATGCTTATGCTGATCCTGATGGAGATCACGTCCCGAATATTATAGAGTATTACAGGGGAACTAATCCGAGAGAGACAAGAGCTTCCGATGGCGACGGAATGGCAGATGATTGGGAGAAAACGTATGGCTTGAATCCTTATATAAGCGATGGAGCTGGAGATCTTGATGGTGATGGCAAAACAAACCTTCAAGAATTTTTGGCAGGTACGTATCCGAATGATAGCGATGAAGATGGAAGTCCGGATCCATGGGAAACAGCCGCTGGGCTGGATACTCATGATCCGAGTGATGGCAGTTATTTTTCTGACAAAGATCACGATGGGGTCCCTAATTGGCTGGAATACTTAAGTGGGACTAATTCCAATAATAATATTGATACCGATAATGATGGCATGAGTGATGATTATGAGCGGATTTACGGATTTACTCTTAATAATCCTATTGATGCAGATGAGGATTCGGACGGTGATGGTGTTAAGAATATCGACGAATGCAAAAATTATACAGATCCAAGGAATCCTAACACGACGCCTCCGGTTTTGGGGAATGTTTCGCTTAATGGAAAGTCAATTGATAGCAATCAGTTTGTAGTATTAACAACAAGGACAAGCAGCTTAAGCGGGATTGCTGCTCCTGGAACAATCGTTGAGCTTTGGAAGATTATTGGGTTGAAACAGGAGTTGATCGGAAAAGTAAATGCTGGTGTAGATGGATCCTATACCTTACCATTTTCAGGTCCTGACCCGTCTTTATGGTTTCAACTTCTAGCGATTGACCGTGCTGGCAATGTGAATGTTTTGAGCCGAACAATAATATATGACACGTATGATCCTACGATTACCGATGTAAGAATAGATAATTCTAAAGATGTAATAAAGGGTGATATTATGTCAAAGCAACCCAAGGTTACAGCGAAAATATCTGATTCCGGAACCGGTGTGGATATTACAAGCATCACATTGACACTTTATGACGAGACAAGAATGGTAACGAATAGTTATACCCTGACAAACAATGCGCTGACCTATGATGCAGCTACGAATGTGATGACCTTCATCCAGCCGGTATCGTTGACTCCAGGTTTTTATGACCTGACGATTAGTGTTAAAGATCTTTCGACACGAGCAATAGAAGTTAAGATCTCGAGTTTGAATGTCGTAAGCGGGAGCAACAGGATAAACGGTACGATTAATTATCCTAATCCGTTTAATCCAAACATAGAAAAAACGAATATTACCTATTCACTAAATGAAAGTATGGATATCACTCTTGTTATTTATAACAATGCGGCAGATAAAATATGGGAACGCATATTTGCACCGGGAGAAGAGGGCGCGCATGCAGGATATAATGTAGTAGCGTGGGATGGTAAAACTGACAGCGGAGAGCGGATGGGCAATGGGGTTTATCTCTACCATATTGTTAGCAGGCTAAATGGAAAACGAACAGTGTTTTCCCGGGGAAAAATTTTGATCAGGCGATAATCCGTAAAAAAAGCTCCATGCGAGTTGTTGGGGCAGAATATGAGTATCTGATAATACGTATATAGGAGGCGGAAAAAATGGATAATATGAAAAGACTCATAACGGTTTCTCTATTAACGTTTATATTTTTGTCGATATCTATAGTGAGCGCGGCAGAAACGGTTTATTTAGAGGGGCGTGGAGATCAATTAATCGATAAGGTTAGGGAATGGCGCGATCGCAATCCATCGGCTATTGTAAATAATGTGAGTGTCGAAAATGGTATAGATCAAATGCCGACAGAAGATGGGCTCCAGCAAGAAGTTTTTACCTGGGGAATTCATTTGTTTTATTATGTTGATGAACATAATGTCTTTAAGGGTAGCAAAGATTTGGAAAGTAAGAATAGTGAGATTGCTTTTAGTGCTCCGGGTATAGTTTTCGTTAAAGGATCGGGTTTGACTTTACAGGATAACATAAACAAGTGGAAAAAAACACATCCGGATAGTAGTATAACCGCCGCCGGAATAGAAGTTACTACTGATCAGGTATGGACTGATGACGGCTATATACGAAAACAGATCCCGAAAGGAATGTGGCTTTTTTTTGTGGATAATATGCCCGCTTCTCTAGCACAGGTATCGACTGCTAACTATATTTTTAATGTGAGTGACGGGATTGTTTTTGTTGAAGGAGCTGGCGCTCAATTGCAAGATCGAGTAGGGACGTGGAAAAATGAAAATCCTGCTTTGTCGATCAAAGGCGCCTGTATCGAAAGTTTTACTGACCATATCTGGACCGAAGAAGGTTATAAGCGAATGCCTGTCACAAAAGGCATATGGATGTTTTATGAAAAAGAGCAAACTGCGTTATCGTCACCAATTAAGAGGAAAGTGATGGAGCCATTTTCGATAGCAGAAGAGTATTTAAAAAAAGGTATAGAATCGATAAAAGGGACTCAAGAATTTAAACAGGGTATGACAGATGCTCAATACTGGTATGACGAAGTGATGAAAGATTTTCCATTCGATAGTATTATCTCCGCTGTCCGTTTGAGAAAATTGCATATGAAGTTCCTGTTAGGGACCTCAACTAAGGGTAACGAGCTTTCGGATATTTTTTCTCAATATAAAGAGACTATCCTGGAGTTGCCGGCAATTAATGATTTAATCCCAATCTATGCAAAGAATAAAGATCTTATAAATCAGCTTTTGCTCAATCAGAGAATTGTAAAGATATATAAAGATTCTCCTTATTCGAAAGAAGCCTATGAAGCTATCAAAAAAATAGAATCTATCAATAAAGAGATAGAGAAAAAGATATAAACCTGGATAATTCTTGTAGGGACCGTTCGCGAACGGTCCTTTCTATTATATGTGCGCCCAGCATGGGCGCTTTCTAGTCGGTGAAAGTCCGATATGGGGGTTGATAGTGCCAACCATTAGCTCAAGACAAGGGTGTCCATCGTGAGGT
>QKMY01000067.1 GCA_003242895.1 Candidatus Margulisiibacteriota bacterium | reverse complement strand
ATAGGGAGCGACTCGTCCCTATTATAATCATCCCAATAGGGATACTTTATTGCCTGAACTCAATGTTTATCAGCGCTAAAACTCATAATTAGAACTGCTGGTACTAAGTAAAGATCGCAGAGGTAAGAAATTCTTCATTATTTCTAGTATGTTTAATAAGACGGATTAGTTCTTCAGCTGCGCTTTCATTATCGATATTTTTTCGTAATAAATATATTTTCCTAAGTTCCTCAGGTCCTATCAACAACTCTTCTTTTCTTGTACCTGAAGCGACAATATCCATAGCAGGGAAGATTCGTCGGTTTGCAAGCCGCCTATCAAGATGAAGTTCCATATTACCAGTACCTTTGAATTCTTCGTAGATAACGTCATCCATACGACTTCCTGTATCAACTAACGCGGTAGCCAGGATTGTTAGGCTTCCACCTCTTTCTATGTTCCTCGCACCACCAAAAAACCTTTTTGGTTTATGCAACGAACTCGGATCAAGCCCTCCGGATAAAGTCCTGCCGCTTGGTGGCATAACAAGGTTATAAGCACGAGCTAAACGAGTAATACTATCGAGCAAGATAACAACGTGCTCACCAAACTCAACCATTCGCTTGGCACTTTCCAGAACTAACTCAGACACCTTTATATGCCTCTCCGGTGGTTCGTCAAACGTAGAACTAATAACTTCACCTTTAACCGACCGTTCCATATCTGTTACTTCTTCTGGTCTCTCATCAATTAAGAGAACTTTTATGTGTACCTGAGGATAGTTAGTTGTGATGCTATGAGCAATTTCTTTCAATATAGTTGTTTTACCGGCTTTTGGAGGAGAAACAATCAAGCCTCGTTGACCTCTACCTATTGGAGCTATCAAATCGATTAATCGCCCTATAATTCTATCTTGGGACGTTTCCATCTTTAGTCTTGAGTCAGGATAAATCGGAGTTAAATTGGCAAAAAGGGTTCTCTTCTTTGCAAGATCAGGATCTTTGCCATTTATGGTTTCCACTTTTACCAGACTATAATAGCGCTCTCCGTCTTTTGGAGGACGAACCTGACCTGAGACGACATCACCCATCGAAAGACCAAACCTTCTAACTTGAGTCTGAGATACATAGATGTCTTCTGCACTTGGCAAATAATTATTAGTACGAAGGAATCCAAATCCATCCGGCAAAATGTCCAAAACACCTTTGGCGAAAATATATCCATTTTTTTCTGTTTTAGCTTCAAGAATTTTAAATACTAAATCATTCTTTCGCATTTGCAAATAATTCGGTATTGACAATTCTTCAGCGATTTTATGAAGAGACGCAATATCTTTTTGCTGCAATTCAATGATATCCAGTTTTTCAACACTGCCGTCCTTCTCCATATTATGGTTATTACCTATATTATATTTTTTGGGCTTATTTTGCTTTGATCTATCGATATTTCGTTGTTCTTCATCCCGATTGCTAGCGTCCCGAGAAGCAGTCTCTTTATCAGGTCCGCTATTATTGTCCTGGCTCTTTTGAGAGTAATCATTTACCCTTTCATAGCTGTCAGGTTCAGTTTTATTCTCTACTCGGTATCCAGCATTACTTTCGTCACCATTAACTTTTTTGACTATTTTCGCCTTTATTACCTTTGTATCCTCTTTTTCTATTTCAGCACTAGGAATTTCTTCTTTGTCTGGAGTTCTTTTTCTTGGAGTCATTTAAAAACCTTCCTTTTGTATATTAAATTTCATTGAGAATCTACCATGAGTGTAACATGGTGCCGAAAGCCGGACTCGAACCGGCACCCCGAAACCGAGACTAGACCCTGAACCTAGCGCGTCTACCAATTCCGCCATTCCGGCAACCTATTATTCTGGTGCCGAAGACCGGAATCGAACCGGTAAGAGGATAAACCTCATTGGTTTTTGAGACCAACGCGTCTACCAATTCCGCCACTTCGGCATAAGTAAAGCTTGCTAAAAGAAACAAACAGATTAAGGTATAGTTATATTGCGTTCCCGAATAATAACATTATGTCAAATCAATATTTTCTGTAATTTTTTCTCTTATTTTATTAGGAATTTGTAAGAGCTTGCCTTTATTATCGATAAAAGCTAATTTTGTATATGCTTTTGCCAACTCTATTTTACCATGCAAAACCTGGTAATAAAACTCTAGTTTTACTTTATTCAATTTTACATGATTAATTTTTATTGTCAATAGCTGATTAAAATGAGCAGGCCTTATATAATCACATTCTATTTTTTTAATAACTATGAATATTCCGGCCGCTTCAAGTTCTGCGTAATTTATGCCTAACGAGGAAAACAACTCTGTTCTTGCTATATCAAACCATACAAAATAATGAGAATGATAAATTCTACCACCCTGATCTGTCTCATTATACCTCGTTTTTACATCAATTGAAAACTGATAATTTTCCTTATTCAATTGCTACTTTTCACCTTCAAATAAGATTCTTTTTTGAAATCCCGGAATTCATTTCTATCCTTAATTATTACTTAGATAACAATAGAGATTTCCCGCACAAGGAGATTCTTTAATCTTTTTAAATGCCCCCATCTCAATTTGCCTTATTCTCTCTCTGGTCAAGGAGAACATCTCACTAATTTCGGACAAATTCTTAGGAGTATCGCCATCTAGTCCAAAATGTTTTGTAATGATAATCTTCTCTTTATCATTCAAAATATTGAGAGCTTCTTTTATATCATTAACCATTTTTTGCTCAATTACAATCTCTTCTGGAGTTCGCGCCTTGTTATCTTCAATAATTTCACTCAAAGCACTACCATCATCGTCATTCAGGTTCATATCAAGTGATATTGGACTGATCTCTGCCGACAAACACTGTTCTACTTTCTTTATACTCATCTTTGCTCTTGCTGCTATTTCTTCAATTTCGGGATCACGCCCCAGTTCTTTTGTTAATTTCTTTGAAACTTGTTTGATTTTATTTATATTCTCAACAACATTGACCGGAATTCTTATTAATCGTGAATGATTAGCAAGATACCTGCTTACCGATTGGTTTATCCACCATGTTGCGTATGTAGAAAACTTAAAACCTTTTTTGTACTCAAACTTGTCAATTGAATGCATCAAGCCGAGAGTACCCTCTTGTATCAAATCAATAAAAAGACCGGATTTGATATACTTTTTCGCTATACTTACAACTAAACGTAGATTAGATAAAAGCAACAGATCCCTTGCTTGTTTATTTCCGCTATCTACGAGTTCTGTCAACGTTATCTCTTCATCTCTAGTCAGCAATGGAATCTTGCCGATTCTATCCAAATACCGCTTAATTATGTTGTTCTCTTCATTGACATCGTAGCAAACCGCTTCTGCATTCTTTACTCTATTTTTTACCTGCTTTATGGGCTGAAGTAGTGATTTTTGCTTTCTGATTACCTGGAACTTTTCGCTTTCGAGTATTTCTTCTGATATCTCAACACTAACTTTATTAGCCTTTTCCATCGATAACGTCACAATTACGCCTCCTCTTATATCAATCCTAATTGAATAGCTTCCCTTAGGTTTTCTAGATATATTTTGTAGTTAAAATAGTTTATTTCTAGAATGAGAGAGATTCTATTAAGAATTTCTTCTTCCATAAAACATCGCCTCCAGACATAAACATGCATAAGGAGAATATAAGAGTGGATTAATTTAAAGGAACTACCTCAATCATTCGGTAGTTTCAAGGCTTCCGTCAAGCGGTCCGGCCATTTTTTTATTCCTTCTCTTAACTCTCACTGGGATTATCGGTATAATTTTTACATTACTTTAGCTGATTTTTAAATTACCTAAATAAATACATAAATAACGACAACAAAATAACGATGTCTCGATATATGCCTTATGTCTTTGGTTCAAATTAAATTGCAAATACAAATGAATATAAACTTATACCAATATCAACGAATTACATCATATATGAGCCGGAAAATGTTACAGAAAGATTCTTCATATCAGCACTGAATGGCAAAAGTACTCCATATTCATCTGACATATATATTTTGCCTTTTCCAAAGGAATAATCAATTCCTAATGATAATGAAGAAAACTCAGTCTCCCATCCAACGGAAAAAGTCGTACCCAGCAGATCAATGTCTTTTGCACCATTAGATGTATAGGCTAAAGACGAATTATTCGCATATACCCCGAATCGGATAGGTGTATTAAGCGTTAAATAATACTCAAGCCCCGTTGCAGCATTAATCATCTCCTTATTACTAAAATATTTTCCCGGGGCATTATAGGGAAAATACCAAGAAATATCTGCAGTCCATAATAACGAGGGCGATACAAAAAAAGCCATTCCGGAAGTTAAAGACAAAGGAAAACTTCTATAGCCTTGCGAGAGTAAGTCTATTGTGGTTTCGGTATATTTTGGAAGAGCCGGGGTATCTACATCACTTGTCGCAATCATGTCCTGACGTTTAGCTTTTGCATAAAAATCAATTCCCTCTTTGAGGACCAGACTAACTGAGAGTTGTTTTGAAGGCATGTACTGTGCACCGAAAATCCCCATCATACCATAGGAAGATTCTTCCCAGTATACGTTTTGCCATTGCCATACATTTGAACCCCAGTTGCCAATCTGGTTTTTATAGTTTATCCATTGATTATCTATCCACTCTCTGCCAGTTGACGTAACAAAAACACTTGCGCCCAATGCAAATGAATCATTTATCAGCATACCGACTGACGGCCCTATCATGTAAAATAATGATCTTTCATCATAATTTCTCAGAAATTCGGTCATATTAGCCGAGTTATTCGTATCAAAGCTAGTCAATGTATCTTGATTAAAAACATCAGCCTTTGGCGTAATTACTGAAAAAGCAAATTTAAACTGGTTAAAATCCTGCAAAATCCCAAAATAAGTTGGAATAAAAGCCGATGAATTAGAATCCCAATCTCTTGATCCCTGTTTGGGAGTAAGTCTCAAGATGTTTTTATATTGAGATGATGAATATTTATAAGTGTTAGCGGATATGGATATATAAGACTTATCGGAGAAAGCCAGTCCGGCTGGATTATAGAAAGCGCCGGAGGGATCATCAGAAATAGCAGAAAAAGCACCGCCAAGGCCGCTAGCTCTTTCGCCAATAATAATATCATTGTAGTGGTACTGTTCGGCATTACAAAAAGAAAATAAACTGAATATTATACCAACCAATATTCCAGCTATTCTATATTTTTCTTGAAATATGCGACTGGAATCTTTCACGTAAGTATTCTCCATTTTCAACTTCTCCATTCAATAAATCGTTGATTTTAGTTATTCGTTCTTTCATCGGCGGATGGGTACTTGAAAACTTTTCGTTACCAAGAGAATCAATACCAGCAAAACGAGTGAGAACTTCCTTATACGCGAAGCTGCTATACCCAGTATTTTCTAAATAGAAAACTGCTGCAGCATCCGCCTCGTATTCATCTTTATACGGGAGTCCACTTTTGAAAAGGATCTCAAGTCCCTTATTGACTACCTGATTAAAAGCCACACTGAAAGATACATTTCTGCCTCCTATCATTTTAGCTAAAATTGAATCAACAGAGTCTGATTTCTTCTGTACAACAGCATTATATATATGCCGGCAATTAACATGGGCAATCTCATGGGCCAATATTGAAGCTAACTCAGCTTCATTGGAGAGCGACATTATCAATCCTTTTGTCAGGAAAATATAACCGCCTGGACAGGCAAAAGCATTGATTGAATCCGTATCAATTACAGAAAAATAATAGTTTAGCTCGGTCCGCCCATTGAAATATACAACAGAATTGCCAACAAGATTAATATATTTAATAAGCTCTTCATTATTATAAATTCCATACGTTCCGGCAATCACCGAGGCAATTGATCTGCCTAGCTTAATCTCATCTTTAATATCACTTTGTTGATCAGAATAACATAGAGGTGCGATAGTTAACATGATTAATAGTGATAAAATGATGATGAGCCTATGAAACACGAGCCCTAATCCTTCCAAATTAAAAAAGTTCATATTCAGAACCCGCGCTGAGCGCGGGCCATTTGTTATTTGATAGAAGCTAATCAATATTACCTCGATTAGTGATTATGATGATTCTTATTCGCCTCGGATTTATCTAACTTGCCTTCTTTAATAAAATTTTTAACTTCATTTGGAGATACTTTTTGATCTTCCATTTTCATCACTGCTTCCAAGTCCGCGTTTACCGATCTAGTGGTTGACTTGCCATCTACTAACCCTCTAGTGGAGGCTGCAGTTGAATAGGCACTTGCTCTGCGTCGAGCTTCCTTTTTTAAGTTAATCTTCATACTTTCTACATCGGCCTTCTCCTTAGAAGGCATTGATTCGCTCACCAGGTATTTATTAATCCAACCGGTCTTACTATCATAACTTACTTTGATCCACATATCCTTAATCTCGATCACCTGTAACTCCTGGCCTTTTGTCAAATCTGACAGCACTTTCGACTTAGAGCTCTGCTCTTGCAACAATTGAGCATTTTTACTGAAAACGTAGACTTTTTTTGCTTTAATCTTTTCCTCGGAATAGGCATTTATATTAAACGCTATTACTAACATAACTACAAATATCACTTTCTTTATCATATACTCACCTCCTTTTAATAATTATATCGTAATAAACCTTAGATTAACATTTTTTATTCTATTTTGTTTCTAATATACATATCCCATCCCAGCAATCTTCAGGAGGATTAGCTATATAAGTAACTATCCTTTTATAGTATATTTTCGCTAAGGCATCTCCAGGGTATGTATCCATGAACGCGAGTAGCAATAACTCGGTCCTATTCCAGTCTCTTTGCAGGTAACTTTCAAATATTTTGTTCCACCCTTCAGCAATGTGCGTCTCTTCTTTCTTCAAAGGTTCATATATTGCTATAGGATTAAGCTTCCCCTTAACCCTTACATTGTCGAGAATACGGCAGGGAAAAATATCTTTAATATACGCATAGGTAAATTCACTAATTACTATCTTCGCACTATAAACTTTGCAGAGGCCTTCAAGTCTCGAAGCGAGATTAACGTTATCTCCTATTGCAGTATAATCAAGCCTCGTACTTGATCCGATGTTACCGATTATAGCTTCGCCCGTATTAATCCCTATCCCGATCCTAAGGTGAGGATATCCATCTTTTTTCCATTTTTCATTCATAACCACCATCAATTCCTGCATCCGGAAAGCAGTTTCCACTGCTCTTAACGAATGATCCTCAATAAGAATGGGAGAATTCCAAAAAGCCATTATTGCATCACCAATCATTTTGTCGAGGGTTCCACTATTAAGGTGGATCGAATTAATCATCACCTCAAAATACTCATTAAGCAGCTTCACTACTAACTCAACCGGATAATACTCCGAAATTGTTGTAAAACTTCTAATATCACTAAATAGTATCGTCGCTTCAATTTTCTTCCCTACCTCAGGTTCTAAATCCCCATACTTTCTTAAGACTTCATGCATCACTGCCGGTGCAAGATATTTTGAGAAGGTCCTTCTTATTCTTAATTTTTCTTTAGTTTCCGTAAAACTAATATAGATTAGCGAAATTAAATACGCCATGACAGCTGTGAACAGTACCGGTGTAATTGGCAAGTAGAGGTTAAACCGTACAAAAAGAAATCTAGATAATATCCCATAGCATAGCAATAAAATGACCGCTATGAAATATTTAGCAATGTGCGAAATATACACTATCGAAAAAGTAGTTATCACAGCAATTATTATCACAGAGATAATCACATACTTTTTATCTATAGATAGCATCAGATCATGATTAAGGATATTTGACAGCAAAGTGGCATGCAGTTCCGACCCTGCCAGGGCAACATTTATTGGCGTGGCTTTTAGATCGTTCAACCCTACTGCGCTCGCCCCAATAATTACTATAGAATCTTTAAATATTGAGGGATCAACAATAAGATTATTAATATCTCCTTCAATAATTTGCTGCCATGAAGCCAATATTCCACCAATAGAAAGTATCTCGTGATCAGATGGATACCAATTAAGCAACACTTTTCCGTTGCTCCGGAGAGGAATAGTGAAATTCCCTATCTTAAGGGTATGCTTGTTTAAATGGACCTCATGCGTGTTACATAGCTCCATCAAAGCAGATAAAGCCAAAGAAGGATAATAATGATTTCCGAATTTATAAATAATTTCTGCCTGCCTGTGGATGCCATCAGAATCTTTATTAAAGGTATATACAGGAAGCGATTTTGTTGAATCTACCAGCTTCGGAAAAGGAAGCATATAGCTCTTATATTGCTTAAATAAAACCTCATTTGAATTGCGAATATTGAGACTGAATTTTTTGTTTATCAATTCTGGAAGGGTTTCATGTATTAAACTTTTTTCGGTTTCATCGACAAAGTTCATTCCCAGATGAACATTTCCGGATTCTTTTATCGCTTGAGCAAAAACATCGTCATTTTTTTTATCAAGATCCCCTTCAATAAAAAAAATATCGAAGTATATTGCCCGAGGATTTCCCATATTTATAAAACGAATAATATCCCTATAAATGGATCTTTTCCACGGCCATCGCCCTAATTCAGGGCTTAAGCTTTTTAACGAAGCATCATCAATAAGTATAACTTTTATTCTGGAATTTAATTTGACGTTTTTTCGATAGGTTCTGGAATAATGATCATATATATCCATATCGAATTTTTCAAAATATCCACAAGAATAGAGAATAAAAGAAAAAATCATTACATAGGAAATGATGAAAACAAGCCAGAAACTTTTTTTCTTTAAAATACTAATTACAGGTCTCATATATCCCTATTTTTCAAAAAAAATGTCGAACACCTTTTTAGACGTCAAACATGCGGTATTTTTTATTTATTATCATGAATAATTAACTTTTTGAAGCTAATTTGATAGATCTTTCACTGTGAAAATTATGAATCCCGATTATTCGTCTCTTTTTTTGCGAGGATTTTATTTAAATTCCTTAGTTGCCTGGACAGGTTACTTATTACCAGCTTCGCAAGTTCTTGATATATTCCAACAACGTTTATAAATTGCTCTTTATCCCAGACATATAATTTCACGTCAGTTAAAGCAATTACAGTTTCTAAGTGCTTTTTTCTATTCACAAAATTCGAAGTTATCCCAATCAAGTTATCTTTCTTAATATTTTCTTTATATAAGATATTCCCATCCTGTTCTATTGATCCAGACACTAGTCCTTCAACAAGATAGCAAATCGCATTACTGACCGGCAAATTTTCTTGAAAAATCACCGTTCCTTTTTGATATTTTTTTTCTTCACCACGTATAAGATATCTCATAAATTAATCCTGTTAATAAAGTATTTCAGCAGAGTTTCTTAAATCTAAATAAGCCAGGTATATTCTATTTGATAATGACTGAATAATCTTGGTTGTCCATTTAGGATGCAGCTGAAATATCATATCGAACTGTTCCCGATCTAGAACCAGCACTTCTGAATCTGTAGCTGCAACCACACTTGCCGATCTCGGCAGGTTATCAAAATACGACATTTCTCCAAACATTTCGCCATCAGTCAATAAGGCTATAGCTTTTTCATCTTCAGTTCCGATATCCTTTACAATTTTTAGAGAGCCGGACACAACCAAAAATAGCTGATCTGATACATCGCCTTCTTTGACAACTAGTTCTCCAGACGAATACTGTTTTCCAAGCCTGGAAAATATTTCCTTTTCTCTAGCGATTAAATCATCACCAAAAGCCAGATTATATAGTATTTCATCTAATTGTTCATCAGATTCTTTCATACTTATTATTTATATCACATTCGGATAGTTATCTACAAGATATTTAGCAATTTGGTGCTTTTTTTTCGATCTGATCCCAGGTACCTATAAGGATTTATTCTTTCAAAGATAAAAAAAACGCTTCTCTAGCCCTATTCTCTATAAAAACCATGGTGCGGAATGGAGTGACAAAGTCGTTAATTCCAACCGAAAACAATCCATGTCCATAAACAATTGCCCCCCGATTATTTTTTATGTTCACAGGCAAAGTATTGCATAGTCCATAAACTCCGGTACCAACCTCCCCGGGAACTATCGGGATATCATCTAAATACCTTTTCCGCGAGCACCTAATATGGCATTTTCCCAGGGACTCACAGACATAATTATCACAGCACATAGAAATAATGACTGAAAACTTCGGATGTCCATGTAAAATTACATTATAATCAGTTGAGGTGACAATTTTGCGATGAGCAGAGAATTCAGAAGAAGCAGTCAAGGCGATTGAAGATGAGTCATCCATCGGACAAGGGTCAATACACCCATTGAGTTCATCAAGAGAGCTCCCGGTCTGGCTAATGTAAAGAGTTTTGCCTGAACAATAAGAGAGGTTACCAAAGAAAGAATCTACCAACCGGTTTTCTACCATCAGGTTTCCAGTTTCTACCATACAACCATAGGGGTCTTCAGTAAGTGTCAGTTGCTTGCGATAAAGCTCTGATAAAGAAATAGTACCATCTTCAAGTGGAGGAGAAAGCAATTCAATCACTTTTTCAAAAACAGCTTGTTGTTCTTGATCTACAGTTTTTTGTTTAACGTTATTGTAGTAATCAACAAAAAACTTAACAAAACAAGAAAAACAAACCGAGCTATAGGTCACAAAGGCCTGTTCAGGACTAACTGTTCCATAAGTAATTATCCCTTTATTTTCGATGATAACGGCTTTTCTTCGTTTCAGCGCTTCGACAACCTTACACTCATCGAGCTCGTTTAACACCGGCAAATCATGAAGAAAAGTTCTGGTCTCACAATCTTTTGGGTAGATAGCTCCGTAACTTTTACTTGCTAAATAGTTGATTATTGTCCTGTAAGGTTCATCGGGCAAAGAAAAAAGCAGTGAGTTAATAGTAAGGTGACGAAAAAGAGTTGTAAAAATCTCATGATGCTCTGTTTCAGTTCTATTCCATACGATCTGCTCATCAATCCCGGCAAAAAAAACATCTTCGGCGTTAACTAGACCGCTCTTAATCAATTTATTCACATATTTTTTGATTAATCGTTCCATTCGAGCCCTAACGCTAAAGCTTTCTCTTTAAGTGGCTGACCATCTTTATTAAGACCTCGAACGATATAATATTTACGTCGTGCCTCCAGAAATTCCTTCCGATCAAGAGCTAATATCTCAACATTATTGCCAGAAGTCCCATTTTCTTCAAAAAAACGCATCGGCAGGTCATCTTCGTCTTTAGAAAAACCGAGTTTTGCATTCATAACCCGCTCATTGTAATAAATGCGCTCGCCAACGTTAAGCAGGTCTTGTGCTGACATATCCACCGCAGTAACGGCCCTTAATACCCGAGAGTACTCCTCCAGGGTAACAGCAAAAAATAGAAATTTACAGGCTATCAGGGAATCAGCAATAGCGTTTAAATCCTCAGACATTTTGATGACTCCGGCCTTTGCGCTAAAAGTAAATCTATCAATAAGAACCGGCTTTCTCAGTATTTCATAGCTTATAGGATATGAGCTTAAGTGACATCCTCCTCTAGTCGATAAAGCATATGATAATGCCATCCCATAGGCTCCTCTCGGATCATATGCCGGCAATTCCTGTTTTTTCACTGACATTGATGTTGACATGCACCCCTTGGATAAAGCATACCGATAGGAACCCTGTCCCAATTCTTTTCCGATACCTCTCGATAGGCCTATATCTTCCAGAAGTTCGAGGATCGCTAATGACGATATCTTTTTACCGGTTATTTCGCTATAACTGGCAATGGTTGCGGCTGCGGTTATAGAATCCATCCCTAACTCGTTACACAATTTGTTAGCAGCAACAACACAAGCGATATCTTCATTTTCCAGCAAAGCGCTGAAATGAGACATGGTTTCATATTCAGGAATATTGTCGCCTTTTGTGGTACTTTTCTTGCACAAAATATGGCATCCACGGCATCCAAACTTTTTAGGGTTATATTTTTCTTTATATGCGTGAGCATTCATGGACGAAGAGCTTTCGAAATATGTTTTTCTAAAATTTGCAGTGGGCATCATCCGCCGACTTGATATCAGGTCATATAACGCACCAGTCCCGTAATTGGAAATACCGAACTCACCTTGCAAAATCGGAGAAGCCGAGGTTAATCTATAGATATCTTCATTTGCTTTTGTGAGATCAGACAGATCGTTGACTAAGAGCTTTCCAGTCCCTTTGACCGTGAGATATTTAATTTTTTTCTTCCCTAACACTGCGCCAAGTCCATTCCTGCCGGCAACAAAATGCTTATCAACAACAATACTCGAAAATAGCACTCCATTCTCAGCCGCCGGACCAATAGCAGCGTAGGCTCCCTTGCCGGATAGGCTTTCGCTGACTTCGATCGTTTTATACCCTTTTAGCATTGACGAATTAACTATGGTGACGTTTCCGTCTACAATTTCTATCCCGCATAAATAATCACTTTTACCGGTGATGATAATACCATCCCACCCAGCTTTTTTTAACTCAGTACCGAAAGCTCCACCCACGGAAGAGTATCCGATTGTACCTGTTAATGGTGAGCGCGACATAATGGTAAGGCGTCCGGATGATGGAGCGGAAGTTGCAGTCAAAGGACCAGCAAAAAAGCATATCGGTGTAACAGGATCATACCATTCCCGGGTAATATCCTGGCTTAAAAAGTATCCGGCAAGACCTCTGCCTCCAATGTATTTATGGTAAAGCTTATTATCGGGAGTCTCAACTGCTATCTCGGAGGTTGATACATTGATCTTGAGAATCTTCCCGGTCCACCCGTACATCTATGAACTCCTAATGACTGGTCTACTTTTGCGACATCGTAACACAATGATTCTTAAAAATATAGTAGCCAATCCCGGAAAATAATGAGAGAAAAAGTTGCCTGATATTATCAAACCTACCTGTTAGTTTAAAACTCGAATTCTATGCCAGATAGTCTTTTTTTGATCTCACCGATCACGCGTCTCTCTTCAACTTCATCCTTAGCGATGAACGTTGCTGAAAAACGAACAAAATGACCTGCATCGTCCCAAGGCACTGTCGAAATCAGCTTTTCAGTAATCATATATTGAGAAAAATCTTCAGCTGATTCGAACTTAATGCCACCTTTTATTCCTTTTGGGACCTGTACATAGAGGTAAAAGGACCCTCGAGGTTTCTCAGCAGAAAAGCCAGCCGAACACAAAGCTTCAGCAAGAAATCCTAATCTCCGCGAATATTTTTCACATGTTTTCTTTGTAATCTCAGGATGATCTAAGCAATATATGCCAGCATATTGTATCGCTTTGAATTGTCCGGAATCATTATTGTCTTTCACAGCAGCAAATGCCTTAACAACCTTTTCATTCCCCACAACATAGGCAAGGCGCCATCCTGTCATATTATAGGCTTTTGACATCGATTGGATACTCACGCCAACTTCTTTCGCACCTGTTACGGACAAGAAAGAAAGCGGTTTTTCTCCATCGTAAACTAGTGCAGAATAAGCCTCATCGGATACAACAACAACATTGTTCTCTTTTGCGAACTCAACAACTTTTTTATAAAAATCAGGTGTCGCAACAGCGCCACATGGATTATTAGGATAATTGATGTAAAGAAGCTTTGCTCTCTTTTTCTGATCTGCAGTAAGAGAATCCAGATCGGGCAAAAAGTCATTCTTTTTCAAGAGCGGAAGATTAACTACTTCTCCTCCCAGCCATTGTGTCACAGTACCAAGGACCGGATAGCCCGGAACTGTCATAATCGTAATATCGCCAGGGTTGATAAACGCATAAGGCATAAGGGCTAACGCTGGTTTCGAACCAATAGCATGATTAACTTCATCGATCGAGTCAATGCCTTCTACTCCATAAACACCCTTTAAGTACCTGACAACAGCATCTTTGAATTCCTGCATCCCATTATCAGCATAGCCACGGTTTTCATAATTCTTTGCTTGTTCGGAAAGCACATCAATCACTTCTTTTTCTGCCATCCAATCTGGTTCCCCAACCCCCATGTCGATCAATTCAACACCTGGATGAGCTTCTAGCGCGGCTTTTTTAGCACGTTTAATTTTTTCAAATTTATAAAGTACTGTTGATTTGCCAAATTGATTACCACCTATTCGCTGTGCAAATAGGTCCTGAATATATGATTGTGTCATAACTATAATTCCTTCCTGGGATATTTCGGCAAAATAAATGTACCCGAAAGGTTATTTTTTGGCAAGTGGTTGAATAACCAAAGGGAAGCAAAAGATTGCTTCCCTTTAGTGTATATTAATTTAATTATTCTATGGTAATTATCGAACCACCTGGCTTGATTCATCTTTGTTTTTGTCAAACTGTTTCGAAAAATCAATAGTAGCTTTTTTATTCAATTGTGAGTCAAAACTGTTAACATTTTTCCATTCGGTCAGATAATTTTCTGCAAACCGTTCCATCTGGAAGCACGAGGTAAATATTGATAATTGTTCAATTTGTTTTTTGACCCAGCTATCTCGATTATTAAAGAAAGTATCGGCAACTGCAATAAACTGATCTTTAAACGCCTGAGCATATTTTTGTCTAATATTCTCATTTTTATAATCTATTTCAACATTTGTAGGGCCAAATCCAAATGATGCGGAATCAATTCCAAATATTTTTTTTGCAACCTGGGCAAACTCAGCAAAAAAACCATCAAAGGTATGCATAATAAGTCTTAAAGGATTTTTCATTGGACTGGTACCAGAAGCTTCCCATCCAACAACCGGGTTAGCTATACAAAGATCGAATTTCGAAAAAACTTTGCCATCATTCATGTCATAATCTTCTACATATAATACAATCACTTTTCTTCCTGTTGCATCATATATTTGTTGTTGTTCATTAATGATATTTGAGACATAGCCTTGCCCTTCCCCATCATTAGGATGAGCTTTTCCAGCGGCAACGATAACAATTCGTTGATCATCAGTTAACATTTTAGTTATTTCTTTATAACCTTCAATAACTGCTTTATCAACAAATAGATTATTAAGTTTGTACCCTTTAGACCTTCGCGCAAATACGCAAGTCAATGTATTATCAATGTTGTTAACATTAAGCAGATCGCTGACTCCAAATTGATCTTTTACTAATTTATTAATAAAGCCAAGAGTCTCATATTTTTCCTTTAAATGAGTTTTAGCAATTACATCTTGAAATTCTTTATTATCTTTTAACATCATGAATTTGTATCCGTTAAAATATTCTTTAGAAACATTCCCTATTAAAGGTTGTAGTAATCGAACCAAGTCCTTCGCCCCCCCCCACCAAGTAAGAGCATGTATCGCGTTGGTAACATTCCCCATTCTTGCCACATCCGCAACATGAGGAAATACAGATTTTTTTGTAACCTCTTCATGGATTTTTGCTACAGCGTTAGCAATTCCGGCAAAGAACATTGAAAGAGGCGCCATGAGTAAAGAGGCTCCGTCTTTATTACAACCCCAACCTCCGAACTCAACCTTAGACTTGTCAAGTATCTTTGTAAATTCATCTATATCACCATTATCAGTCAAAATTCTTCCAGCTTTTGCGATAATTTGTGCATAGCTATGTTGAGGATTAGCAACCAACATATCGTCCTCAGGATTAATAAATAGATCGGACAATAGCTTATCAAATTCATTTCTATCTATTTTACTACACATACTCTGTAACTCTTTTTTAGAAACGTAATTATTAATTTTAGGGAATTCTTTATTATCCAGGACATAGATCATATGCTTATCCCGGGGATCCACCACTGCGTCAACATCATATTGTTTATAAGTGTCAAAAGCAGACGGGTCAATTGTATGAGTGACGAAAGAGACCTGACTCCTTACCCAAAGCAATGCTTCCAATAGAAGTGCCTTGTTATTTTCCACAATTTCATCAATTTTTGATTTATCTGAAAGATCAATACCATGTTCTTCCAAATACTTTCGCATCATAATTACAGGAGTGAAAGCCATATGCCCTTCATTCAAATTGATAATTGATTTTTTAATAGATCTCTCTCTTGTAAAATTTTCCATTAGGTTAGGCAAACAGAATTGTGCCGCCAGCTTCAGCCATCCACTCGGATAAAGCTGCTCGGTTACGTTACGTTTATGAGCAGCTTGCTGCAAATGATACGTTGACATATAGACGATCGGATTGATCATGCCATCCTTCCCGATGTAACCGTGCAGGTACAGCTGAGCCTCAATACTATAACATTTCTTAAGCACACCCCTTACCTCTTGATCTATATCGCTATAGTCGTTAAGACCAGGCATTATTGACTGATAGTCTATTGCCAATAATTCATCGCTCTCTTTTGTTAATTGCGAATGAATATAATTCTCACCGGAAGCATCAAGAGCGTTAAGTATCTTCTCAGATTGTTCCCTGCTTATTCCTTTTATATTATTAAAGGCAAATCGGATATCCCCTCTGAAATCCTTGCCGTGAATAACACTTTGAGGCTTACCGATTTCAGATATCCAAGGACTGTCTGCAGGATTCCATTTATCTTGAGGAGACATAACTGTTTTATTAACGAAGTTTATCTGCTGTCCACCATATCCATGATTTGGCAATAAGGCAAAAGTAATTGCAGGTATCCCCATATCAGTAAGCACTTTATGTTTGTCTCCTGAAAGCACACCTAAGCCGCCACTATACGTATGGATATAATTCTGTACACCTATTTCTGAAGTCATTTCAATTATAAAAGGAATATCATGGTCAACCAGAAACTTAAAAAAATCCTTTGTAAGCTCACCTAATTCGGCACCTAGCTTTTGTATATCCGGATCTCGGCGGTCTTCATCTATTTCCAGTGCTTTTTCAATTCGATCCTTCAGATCAAGATTCCTTGCCTTCATATCATTAAACTCGGCTATAATACTTTTCTCTAAATGGGCAAAAATATTTTCTAAATACTTATTTGCTATACCAGCCTCTACTCCAAAATGATTCGTTAATGCCTCTTCGACCTCACTCTGCGTTATTATCCTGCCATCTTCAGATTTATACCCTTCATTCGAATTGATAGGAATTGTTATCGCAATTTTCCTAGCAATAGAGGTTATTTGATTAGAAAGATTGTTGATGGCATTTGATATAGGATTGTTACCTTTAACGCTAAATCTACTACCCGGATGTTCTATATTCCATAATCCTCCTCGATCTATACTTATGATCTTGTATTTTATAAATGTATAGATATCCTTGCCGATATTTTTTCCTTTATTATTCATTTCGGAGTACCTTTCTTAATAAATAAATCTGCTTAATTAATTATCGAAACGAGCTAGAATAAATTGCAAATATTCTTTTAGCTATGTGATATATTAATATATTTGATTAAGTAAAAAAACAACAAAAGGGTAATGAACAGAGCCGCCCGGGGGGTGGGAAGCACAACCAGGAAATGACAAAAAAAATAAAGAGACCAGAGAAATTAAATGGGAAATAAAGGTGAAACGATGAAATACTAGCACCAACTTTTTAGAAGCACCTAAAAAGTACTGTAAGAGTATTGCAACAGTAATATCCACCACGCAATTAATTTCCGGCAAATTAGATTATAAGACATAGCAAACTGAAATCTAACCTTATTAGCATTAATCTCTTAAAAGTTAGCAAACAAACAACACATTACAAAACTACAAGATACTTTCAATATTATTGATTGCTACAGGGATATTTCATAATAATATCTATCAATATGACTACAGGCAGATATAATTGCTAATATAATAAATGAAATCTATCAAAAAAAAACGTAAAATTTAATATAGAGTACCAATATTTTTGATTTTACACGGGGATCCTGCATGGCAGAAATCAGTCCAAATTTAATAAAATTATTCGATCATAAGATTAGACTTATCATCTCACCAGACAAACTAAGTGCAAAGATGACTATCAGCAAATTTAAATGGCCGACAATTAAAGCTACTCAACTTATGACTTACCTTGACTTAAAAAAAATTAAACAGGGTATTATTAAAGATAATATTAAAGAAGCTATTACGAACAGAGAAAAGGAATATGTTATTGCTCAAGGAACACCTCCTGTAGAAGGGACAAACGGATCATTCAGTGTTTTGTTCAAATCTCCAGACAAGATATTAAAACCTAAAGTTTCTGACCAGGGCATAGTGAACCTTCGCGAAATAGAATATATCGTAAGTATAAAAAAAGATGAACCACTGGTCCAATTAGTTCCGGCAATTGAGGGAACTGCCGGTTGCGATATATATGGAGAAAATATCCCCCCGCAAAAAATCCAGCATCCAAATATTCAACTAGGCGAAAACGTCTATTTAAATGAAAGCTCTCAAATGATCTGTGCAATTGTCAGCGGCATCCCTGGGATTGCCAACAATCAGGCTTTCGTCAAGGACAATGTCAAAATAGATCAGGATATTGATTATTCTATTGGAAATATAAATATCCCCTGCAATCTTACGATAAACGGTTCCGTAAATGAAGGGTTTAAAATAGCAGCAACAGGCAACATCCACATAACTGGAGAGGTAAATAACGCATTCATTGATTGCGGTCGAAATTTGACTATCGGAAAAGGGATAAATAATAAAAATTCAGGAAAAGTAACTGTTGAAGGTCATCTGCATTGTAAATATCTGCATCATGCAAATGTAATAGTACAAGGAAATCTTTTTGTTGATAGAGAAATACTGTTTAGCACTGTTACCTGCCATAAAGACATTAATGTAACAAAAGAAGAAGGGCTTATAATTGGTGGCACAATAACCGCTGAGTATAATATCTTTGCAAACGAAATCGGATCTAAGCTTGAAACAGCATCAACCAAAATCACCTTATGGAACATAGAAGAATCCTTGCGAAAACTGGCAGAAATCGATCGCGAAACAAATGATACTACAGAGATGTTAGCACAAACACTCAGAGAACTTAAAGGTGTCCAGGATTATCTGGAGTCCGATTCAATCAGTGCTGAAGAGTTCAAAGAATTCGAGTCCATTTTTGAAACATATCTAAAAAATGCGAATAGTTTAAAAGCAAGAAAAGAAAAACTCTTACTATATCGAAATGAAATAAAAAAGTTTATTACAGAAAAAAACACCGGAGAAATTCAAATTAAAAAAGTTATTCATCCGGGAGTCAAAATCAGAATAAAAGATGACATGCTCATTACTAAATTTGAAGAAAAAAGAATAGCTTTCTATTACAATGCGAAAAAAAGCAAAATAGCCAGTAAACTTTTATAAGCTTTTAAAAACTCAAAAAATTCTCCGGGTTAATTTTATCAATTATCACAATCAAAATATCTCAATTAAAGCTTTCCAAATATATATCGATAAAATATAAGAAATTCACACTATAGAACTTCAAGCATATTTTATCATTTATGCAAACAAAACGAGAGGAAAGCTAATAAATGAGAATTACGGACTATAATCAGTACTTTACCGATGCAAGCATCAAGATTAAAAAAGATTCTAATGATAATATAATTGTACTTTCAACACAAAAAGACCAACAAGATAAGAATCCCAAAAAAAGAAAATTTTATATGCTAAAAAACAAAGAAGAAGACAAGGGCGATAATTTCGATATCAGTGCCTAGCATAGGTAATAATTCTATGCCCATCAGTCTTTAACTGGATAGTACCATTAATATCTGTTCTTAATAATTTCACACCATACTTCTCTATACATCTAAGCATATTTCTGTTAGGGTGCCCGTATTTATTCTTCTTCCCAACGGATACCAATGCAAGCTTTGGATTTACCCTTGAAAGAAGCTTATCAAAAGAATTATTTTTAGCTCCGTGATGAGGAACTATTATTATATCCATTGATGCCAAAGGTAACCATTCAAGTAACTTCATTACCCCATCCTCCTCGACATCTCCAGTAAAAAGGATTTCGGTCTCTTTATAATAAATACCAACAACTAATGATAAATTATTCAATGCATCATCTTCAACATAAGTGATAAAATTAGTCTTGGCAGGAGCAAGAAATTTTATCAGGATACCATCTATGGTAACGCTATCGCCCTTTCCTACTCGAATAACTTTCACATTATCCTTTCTCACATCGCTGATGCTTTTTTCAAAAACTTCATCTTTTGACTGAAAGGTTGATAGTATTAAATTTTTTATGTGAATGTTTTTCTCAATAGAATTGATTGCACAATAATGATCAGCGTGGGCATGCGAGATAACGACATAATCCAATCCATTTACCCCATGTTTCTGCAAAAAAGGCAGGATTGAAGATTTAGCTACATATTTTTCAGGATTCCCACCACAATCAAATAGAATTGATCTGCCGGAAGGCGTTCGTAAATAAGTACACAAACCATTCCCGACATCGAGTACGTAAAACGACAGTGAACCGGACTGAATCGTTTTATTTTCCAGTTGTTCCCGGTAGTCTGGAAAGATACTTATAATAAAAAGCAAACAAGCTATTATAGATAGATAGAGTTTGTGCTCCTTCTTCACATCAAAAAAAACAACACATAACACCACATATAAAAAAAACACAAGTGAAAGCTTACCAAATTCAATATTTATTATTGAGAACTTAACCGAAGTAAAATAATTAACAATAAGCATGATTACCTGAATCAGCACTGTCAAACCAGTAAAAAGAATACTCGATAATCCGGATGACAAAAAAAACAAGGGAATAGAAATAAATGCCAAATAAACTATCCATTCGACAATTGGCAAAACAAGAATATTTACAAATATCGAAAACAAAGAGTATGTCGAAAAATAATAAAGCAGCACAGGAGTAGTCATTAAATGTGGGGCTAGTGTCACACTAAAGAGCTGCCGTACATACTTTGATGGTATAAAACTTAAATGTTTTTCAATTTGCGGCGCAAGCGAGAGAAGACTGAATGTAGCAAGAAAGCTTAAAATAAACCCTAAATCTAATACATAGTTAGGGTTATAGGAAATCATTATTGAACCGGTTAAAAATAAGGAGTGCTCAGGCTTATTGTTTTTTGAGAATAATATTGCCAACTGAGCAATACTCATCATTATTCCCGCTCTAACAACACTAGGGTCTGATCCACTGATAATAACAAAGATAAAGTTAGTAAAATTGATCACTAGGAAAAGAATTAATTTCCTTCGAGTGAAACGTTTCATGATTAACACAGTCATTCCAGTTATTAAGGCGATTTGAGAGCCTGAAACAACCAGAATATGAGTTATCCCAGCTTTTCGAAAACTATCATTAATCGTGTCTGGAATAGCGTTCTCCACGTCCCCTACGACGAGCCCTTCCAACAGGTGATTATATGGATAGGCCATCGACGAATTAATTATCTTGATCACTATTCCTTTGATTGCAAAAGAAAGTTTCTTCAGGTACTTTTGTTCATTACCTATAATTTTACAATATGAATCCAGGTATAATTTCCCGCATAAATCTCTTGACTTGAAATACGCTGAGGGACCAGCCTCGTCCTCAGAATTATTTGTCAGTGAACAAAGTTTTCCATTAATTATAAGAACATCCCCATAGTGCAATCCGGGGGAGTTAGAGAATGCCCCCTGTACAATTTTGATTATTTTTCTTGTCGGTATCTTCTGACCGTTGACTTGTGTCAGCACAAGATCTGAGACGGTATTCCCATTATTCTTTTGCGGTTCAGTTATTATTATTCCCCTGATCTCAACATTTTTTCCATAGAGTTTGCTTACATCATAATTCTGTTCATTAATATGATGATAGAAACCTACAGTTAATCCAAGGCAAATAAAAATGCAGGAATAATAAAGTTTTGACCGATTATTGCAGTAGGTAGAAAGAATAATCAGACCAAAAGAGATTACGAATATAGCCTTAATCACAATAATAGGAACAATATTGTATGTAATACTTAATATGGATGACAGATAGAATGCAAATATCATTACGTCATCCATAATAACACATACATTTATTTACGTTAACTAAAATTTACAAAGCTAAAATACTAACTTAAATTTCATTCAAACTAATTATTTAAGCAGTTATTTGGGTGGAGCACTAGTATTGTCTTTTGATATGAACCAGAAGAAAGAAAATACAAGAAAGAGAAATAGCTTGGAGAAATAGTATCAAATAGAGAAAAACATGATAATTAATGCCCAGATATAGAAATGAAACGTAGAGCATTATATAGGTTATATAATGATTTAAGTCCATATACTTTATTGTGTCAATCAAACCTTCCAGCATCTCTTCTTCAATCCGAATTCCATCCAGGTTAATATTTTTAACAAAGTTAACACAAATAAATTCAAAGACGAAAAGAAATACGGAGAGTAAGACCATCATCAACACCATGCGCTAGATTTATACAACTTCAATAAATACTTTATTCATTCAATATCGAAAAACTTATCGTGCGATAAAGAATAAACTATACTATCTTGCGGGCTGCTGCATATTCAACCGCCGACTGGAACATCAAACGCCCATCAGCACAGCCAAGAACTTCTTCACTGCATCTTTCAGGATGTGGCATCAAACCTATTACATTGCCTCTTTCATTACATATGCCGGCAATGTTATCAATAGAACCATTAGGATTGAATGGTTCAGAAGTTTCCCCATTTTCGGAACAATACTTAAAAACTATTTGGTTGTTTTTTTTCAGATTATCAATTACTTTCTGATCAGCCTGATAGTTACCTTCACCATGAGCAATAGGCATTCGGATAACTTGTCCGTTTGAATACTTCCGCATCATGGGAGAATTATTATTTTCGACTTTAAGATATATATGCTTACAAATGAACTTCATACAAGTATTTCTCATTAAAACACCCGGAAGCAATTGGGATTCAGTTAATATCTGAAAGCCATTACATATGCCAATTACAAGACCACCGTTATCAGCATGCCTCTTTATTTCTTTCATAGCGGGTGCAAAATGAGCGAGAGCTCCTGCTCTCAAATAATCCCCATAGGAAAATCCGCCGGGAACAACAATCAGATCATAAGGTTCTTTTCCAAAATCAGAAGTTTCGTGCCAAATCATATCTACTTGCCCACCAGTTACTTCTTTAAGCACGTGGAAGCAATCATGATCACAATTTGAACCGGGAAAAACGATAACACCAGACCGCATAATAACTCCTTTGACAATCGCTAGTTATAATTATTAAACTAGAATCTATTAAAAATTAAGCATCAGCCGATAAATCATACGTAAATGTTTCAATAATCGGATTAGTAAGTACTTTCTCGCAAACCTCTTTTATTTGCGCTTCAGCTGCCAGCTGGCTATTACTATCGATATCAAAGGTGATATACTTGCCAATTCTCGTTTTCGAAACAGTCGGATACCCCAAATGATGCAACGCTTCGTTCACGGTCTTTCCTTGGGGATCAAGAACACTTTCTTTAATTGAAACATAGACTTTTACGTGAAAAATCATTATAGCTCCTTCATTAATTATACTGGTAAATCTAATAAACAAAGTTACTGTTTAAAAGGCTTTAAATTCTCGTGAGAATTTGGGAGAAAATGCTACTATTATTTACATTCGTCATTATAATAACAAAGATAGTATTCTTCGTAAAGCTATTTAAACTTTTAAATTTAAACACTTCTTTTTTGACAAACATGTAAAGATACTGTACACTGCGTTAACAATTTTAATGCTATTTGAAATACAGCTATTAACTGCGAATAACAATAATAATCAGTATAAAGATTACCCTACTGGCTATATAATATTGGAATAATTCAACAAATCTTTCGAAATAGCTTATTTTTAAAATGGGGTTAAGCAATCATGAAAGATCATCAAAAACAACAAATGTTAGCTACCTATTCCATTCTTGAAAAAAACAAGGAGGAAATCATAAATAAGTGGATGGAAGAACTTAGCCGTAACACGTTCTTTCAAAACAATGATAACGCATCCCCTTTGCTCAAAGAAGAATCGAAACAATTAATCTCATCTTTACTAGATATCACTAAAAACACGCCAATTCACGACATTGAACCAAAAGAGCTTGAACCAATAATAAAAATGCTTATAAAGCTTAGCAAATCAAAAGCCAGATTAGGCTATACAGCAAAAGATACAGCTATGTACCTATTTTCTCTGAAGAAAACTTTTGTTGATTTTTTGAATAAAAACTATAGTAAAAAACCTAATTTCAATATCTCGGCAGAGATTACTAATTTTAACAATCTACTCGATATCATGGGCATTTTTGCTTTCGAAGAATACTCACAAGATCATCAAAAAGAAGTAAAAAGACGCGATGAAGTCATTTCTTATCTCCGGTACCAAATCAATAATAATAAGAGTTTTGTGGATATAATCGGACAGAGCCCGCAAATGCAAGAAATATTCAAGCTTGTCGGAACAATAATTGACACGGAGATAACTGTACTTATCCAAGGAGAAAGCGGTACAGGAAAAGAACTTATCGCCGAGGTCATTCATTATAACGGACCACGAAAGAAACACCCCTTTATAGCAATAAACTGCGGTGCACTTCCAGGGGAGTTAATAGAAAGCGAACTCTTTGGCCATGAAAAAGGGGCTTTCACAGGGGCAATCAACGAAAAACTGGGGAAATTCGAACTAGCTTCAGAGGGGACGTTGTTTCTTGATGAGATCGGCGAGCTTCCCCTTAATGCACAAGTTAAGCTACTCAGAGCACTGCAGAACATGCAGATACAACGTGTCGGAGGAACAAAAACCATCCAAGTAAATACGAGAATTATTGCTGCTACAAATAGAGATTTGGATACGCTTACGCAAGAAGGAAAGTTTAGAAAAGACCTGCTTTACCGGCTTAATATTTTCCCAATTAACATGCCTTCGCTTAAGGATCGAAAAGATGACATACTGCCTCTTACTTTTTATTTTCTGAATAAATATTCTAATAAATACAAAAAAAACATATCGGCAATATCAAATACTGCCCAGGAGACAATCCTTCAGTACACTTGGCCAGGAAATGTAAGGGAGCTTGAAAATACAATACACAGGTCAGTAATTATTGCCGGAGACTCGATTATCCAATTACAGGACATCAATATCCAAAAAAACTCTAACTTACTGAAAGAAGGCCCTACAGCTTCATGCCACCTGTCTCCAAAGAATCACCCTGTCGATATTGAGAGGATAAGAACCTTATCGGAAATAGAAAAAGAGGCTATAGAGATAGCCTTGCATGCATCAAATTACAATATCAAGAAAACCTCAGAAAAACTAGGCATCTCGAGAACAACACTCTATACTAAAATAAAAGAATACCGCATTAAGCTATCACAATAGCATTAAAGACATCTTCAAAGACGATTAGTTATTATCTTTTAAAAGTTTTTTAATCCGTCTTTCATACTGCTTGAGTAAACGAGATTCCTGTTTTCCAAGAACTTTAACCCTAAATAGCTCATAATTATATAATTTATAACATTCCTCGATTTTTGATGACATATTGAATCCCTCCTTTAGATCTATTTTTCCCATTTTTATGAGTTTCCAAACATTTTCATTCGCCACATCATTCGCCACATCATTGATCTTCAAAAATCGCTTCAAAAAAAAATGAGACGGAAATAATAACGTTACGATACTATAATGGTTGCAGAAAAGATTTCTGGTAAATATTTGGAAGAATATTACAAAAAAGCAAGAATTCTTTCAGCCTGGTTATAAGGCTTTTAAATTACAGTTAAAATTGCTAAAATAGATTATGGCTATGGCGGACACAGAAAAAAAACAAATACTAATTATTGACGATGACAAAAACATTGTTATTGCATTAAAATATTATCTTTCACTCGAAGGCTACGACGTACTGGCTGCATCCAATGGGAATCATGCTTTTCAACTATTAAATACCAATACACCCGACCTGATACTTCTTGATATAAAAATGCCGGTTATGAATGGCTATTTATTTTCGCAAATGTTAAAAACAAAAGAAAAATATAAAAACATCCCGATCATATTAATTACAGCTACCCCAAATATGACAGGAGGGATACAGCTCCATTCAAATTGCGACGATATCCTAAAAAAACCCTTCAACAACGAAGATCTCCTGAAAAAAATACATAAACATCTTGTCCTCTGACATTCAATAACATAATTAATCAATACGATATTACCCTTTCTACCCTACCGAATGTCATAGAAAAATACTTATATATATGTTATTATTTTTAAACAAAAACAAGGAAATAATTAAGCATTTATTAATTATTGCGAAAATTTATTTCCAAACTTATTGAATTCATCCAGGTTATTATCATTATAGGGGGATTATTGTGGAGTTCTTTTATTATATATTTTTTTATACTTTAATATTTTTCTGGGGTTCTATACCTTACAGTATCATCGTATCAAAAGCGAAGGGAGTTAACCTCCTTGAATTTGGCAGTAAAAATGCAGGTGCTACAAATGTATACCGCGCGTTAGGATTACGTTATGCCATACTGGTTTTTTTGTTGGATTTTCTTAAAGGATATATTGCCTGCTTATCTGGCTACTTTTTTTTCCATCAAAATATATATGTAATCATTGCAGCGACACTTGCTATCCTAGGGCATACATTTTCTCCATTCTTAAAATTCAAAGGAGGAAAAGGTGCAGCAACAGGACTTGGTGTACTGCTGTTTATTCAACCTATATTTCTGATTGCTGCTGCATTAACAGCTGCGATGATAATTGCATCAACAAGATATGTCTCGTTAGCTACAATATCATCATCCATCCTAGTAATTATTCTGTCATGCCTTCCTTATTTTTCAACCCCTCTTCCTTATCAGGTATTCCTTACATTCATAGCTGGCTATATCATAATAAAACATAAAGCAAATATCGCAAGGCTACTTCATGGCAAGGAGAATAAAGTTTGACAATCGTGCAACCATCACAAAAAAAAATTTCAGTAATCGGAAGCGGCGCATGGGGAACAACACTCGCAATTATTGCTTCAGATAACTCTCATAAGGTCAAGCTTTGGACCCACGACAAAACCCTGAAGCAACAAATGACCGTTTCTCGAAAAAACAATCTGTTACCAGGAATAGAGCTTCCGAATTCTATTACATTTCATTCTGAGTTCTCGGACGATTTTTTGGATAGTGACATTATAATAATAGTTGTAGCCTCAAAGTTCTTCAGGAATACTTGCAAAAACATAGTAAGCAAAATCAAACAAAGCACTGTCGTTATTAGCGCGACCAAAGGCTTGGAGCAAAACACGGCTAAAACACCGTATGATATTTTGTGCGAAGAACTCCCGGCGTATCTCCATGACAATATTGGGATACTTTCAGGACCAAACATAGCACTTGAAATTGCACAAAAAAAACCAGCGACTTCAGTTATTGCTTCGAAAAGCATAAAAACAGCCGAAGCCGCGCAGCAAGCACTAAGCAATAAATATTTTAGAGTTTACACAAACGAAGATATCATTGGAATAGAACTAGGCGGAATTCTTAAAAATATTATTGCAATTGCTGCGGGAATTGCAGATGGACTTGAATTAGGAAACAACTCAAAATCATCACTCATGATAAGAGGTATTTATGAGATAACCAAGCTCGCAAAAACATTAGGAGCAAAACCTTCTACTATGCTGGGATTGGCAGGCATGGGGGATCTCATCACCACATGCACCTCACCATTAAGCCGCAACTATCAAGTAGGATTCCAGCTGGCTCATGGTAAAACAATTGATGAGATCGTCTCAAGCATCGGGTCTATAGCAGAAGGCATAAAGACTTGTGAAATAATCTATGGAGTATCAAAGCAACATAAGGTAGAATTACCAATAATAGAACAGGTCTACAATGTTCTTTTTAAAAACTTATCACCTATGCAAGCTATTAATAATCTTATGGAAAGAAAGTTGAAATTGGAATATGAGGAGACATCATATGAATAACATCAAAAACATTTTGCTTGCGGATGATGAAACCAGCCTCAGAAAATCTATGGCCTTCCTACTTGAAAAAGCCGGATTTAACGTTATCCAATGTGATAATGGAGTTGAAGCCATAATGTCCACACAAAACACGCTGATTGACTTAGCGCTAATTGACTTAAAAATGAGAAATATTGATGGAATAACGGCAATTGAATCCATGTATAGACTGAAACCTACGTTGCCAGTGGTTGTAATAACAGCATACGCAGATAATACAACATTGGATAAGCTCCCGGAAAACGTCATTGAACACTTTATTAAGCCTTTTGAGGTAAATAATGTTATAAAATTTTTAAACGATTATTTTGCCGCTCATGGAAACTTCTAGTACCAGCAAATTAAAGGCTGCTTTACTCGGACTAAAAACTTCAAAAGTTAACGAATATTACTTTCGCTATTCCATGGAAGAACTCGCTTTGCTCGCTGACACAGCGCAAATCGAAGTAATAACCAGCTATACGCAAAACAAACACAACCCAGATTCCAGGCTTTATTTTGGAAAAGGCAAAATAACTGAAATAGCGGAAGATATTAAAATCAAAAAACCTGATATTATCATTGTCGATGACGAACTCAGTCCTTCTCAGCAAAAAAACATGGAAACCGCGCTTAGAGAAGAAACAGGATTAAACCAATTAAAGATAGTAGACAGAACGGAACTCATATTATTGATTTTCGCCCAGAGGGCAAACACGAAAGAAGCCATTTTGCAGGTCGAGCTTGCTGCTCTAAGCTACCAGTTACCTCGTTTATCAAGAATGTGGGAGCACTTAGGCCGGCAAGTAGGGAAAATAGGTACGAGAGGCCCAGGGGAAAAGCAGATTGAAGTCGATAGAAGAACAATCCGAAACAAAATCTCGTTTCTTTCGGATAAAATCGAGGAAATTAAAAACCAGAGAGAACTACATAGAAAAAAAAGATTGAACAAAACTATCCCTACTGCTGCAATTATCGGCTATACCAACGCAGGAAAATCTACACTGCTTAACAAACTAACTAACGCAAATGTTCTGGCAGAAGATAAATTATTTGCAACCCTTGATACGACTACAAGAAAAATGCGTCTTCCAGGAAACCAGGAAATACTTTTAATTGATACGGTAGGGTTCATCAACAAATTACCGCATAGCCTTGTTTCTGCTTTTCGAGCAACGCTTGAAGAGGTAGAAGAAGCGGATTTTTTTATACATGTGGTAGACATTAGCGCCCCTAATCCCCGGTTTCTTATTGACTCAGTGTATCATGTCCTAGAAGAACTAAAGGTAGCAAATAAGCCGATGATTACCCTACTCAATAAAATTGATAGGCTCGAAAACAAAGAGATACTCGATGATTACCGAAAGAAGTACTATCCTTGCACAGGTATTTCATTAAAAGAAGATATCGGAATAGAAAATGCGATGTTCTTAATAGAAGAGCTACTAAGCCAATACCGCAAGACTCATAAAGTACTTATTCCATTCGATCACATGAACATTGTAGACTTTCTTCATCAAAAGACTACTATTATTGAAGAAAATTATGAAAAAAATGGTGTTAAAATGGAAATTGAGATGAAAAATGATTTATTGCATATTATAAAAGATTATATTATTGAATGATGAAATTAAACAAAGCTAGGAAAGTCTTCCATTCTCTTTTTTTATGGATAACGAATGATTGTTTATGAAAATGAATTTTGTAGTTGTCGATGTTGAAACAACCAGCTTAGCTTATGATGACAATGAAATTATCGATATTGGCCTGGTTAAAATAAAAAGCAATGCGTTGCATGAAGAATTCAATACCTTCCTAAAACCAAAAAAATCAATCCCCCCGATTATATCAAGCTTAACAGGAATAACCGATGATGACGTGAAAGATGCGCCTAGTTTTCTTGAAGTTGCGGATATAATCCGTGATTTCATAGGAGATGCGATACTCGTTGGACATAATGTTAACTTTGATTATTCGATAATCAATCGAACTTATTCGAGTAATTTCCTGTCAAAGCTCGATTGTAAGACGGTTGACACGCTTCAGCTTTTTTCGATAATTCAGCCTTGTGCTCAGAGCTACAAGCTGGAGAGGATTGCCAGAAGTTTCTTAAATGTTACGGAAACATTTCACAAGGCCATCACTGATGCCAGGATCACTGCTATCCTATTTCTAAAAACAGTTGAAGAAATAAAGAAACTCGATGCTAACCTGCTTTTTCAAATGACAAAACTTTTCCATTATTGCAATTCTCCTACAGCCCAGATAATCGAGAAATGTTTTGAACAAAGAATTAAACACGGACAAGAGAATGATCTAAAGTTTGAGTGGCATTCACTGCTTAAACCGAAAACCAACATCCTTTCATCTAATCCAAAACCGTGTACAGAAAAAAAAATAATTTATGCAAAAACTAAAAACATGTTCAAAGCTATTGCAGGGAATTGTGACGATACTTTACTGCTCAAAGAAACATGCAATTCTTTCAATAAAAACAGATACTTAATTATCGAAGCTAAAAATGATAACCAATCGCTGTTACAAAACATATTACCAGCAGCACTGTGGTCAGTTCAAAATAATAGGCCAGTAGTAATTTCTGTTTTGAATGAGGCTACCCAGGCACAGATACTTGATATATGCAATTCAATAACTCCATTATTGCCAGATCTCGTCATTTCAACATTCAATAACGCGAATGATTATGTGTGTCTGGCAAAAGTTGAAACGTTGCTTCATTCACTCACAGTGTCAGGAAAAACAAATGATGTAATTGAATTAGCACCGGTTCTCACCTGGTTATCATTAACAGAAACCGGACTTCTTACAGAACTTCATAAAAAAACATATTATCAATTCCATAAAACCTTATATTGCGAGCCTTCTGTTTGCCTAAATTATAAATGCACATATTCAGATAAATGCTATTTAAAACCTAAAAAAGAAAAACTATCGAATACGAACCTACTCATTACTAAACATGAAACGATGATTTCCAAAGATCATTCAATTCGATATTTCCTTCCTAGTAATTACAACCTTATACTGTACGATTCCCATAAAATCAGTGAAATTATCACAGCTAATAATAAAGTTGTGTTATCTATAAAAGTTATTTCAAAAATTTGCAATAACCTTGGATCTTACAATCTAAATATTATGCAGGAAATGGTTGAGAGATTTGAAACTATTACGGTCCTTCCGGCATTGCAAAGAAAAATTATAAAAGAATCAGAAAAACTAACAAAAGAAGTTGCTTTATGTACTGAACTTGCTAATTCTCTATTCGATTCCTTGATTGATACTTATTCTAGCCGTAGTAACATAAAAATCAAGGATACAATTATGCTTACCAAAACAACAAGAACCACAGTCCAATGGAAAAAGATACTGGCGTTAATTAATGCAATTTATAAAAAAATAACGCTTTGCTTAAAAAAAGCTGAAAAATTAAAAACCATATTAGAAAAGGCAGATCTCTCATTTTTAAATAACATTATATTTCGATTGATCACCTTTAGCCATCAGATAAAAAGTTTAAGTGGCAGCCTTAAAAATGTCGCTCATCCATCAGAATACTTTACGTCATGGATAGAAATATACAATAAGAAGGAGTTCAAATCTGCTACTCTGCATACAGTATTAATTAATCACGAAAAATATTTAGGTGATAATATTTTGAATATCGATAATATTATCTTTCATTCACCTTATATAACAATAAATGACAAGTTTAATTATTTTCTGGAAAATACCCTAATTGACAAAACTTTTGATGATTATAGATGTATACAAAACGAATCAAAAGCCCTCATTAATACCACAAAGTTTTTTAGTCCGATACCCTCAGTTCAACTCGCTACTATTAAACAATTAAAGCAATTTCAACGGGAAACTATTAAAAAGTCAATAAAAGCAATCCCAGGTCAAGTACTAATTGTCAGTAAGCATCTGAAGACTGTAAAAAAAATACATTCGGAATTAGTACCATTTTTCTCAAAATCGGAAAAAATGATCCTACATCAAGATTCCTATAAATCAAAAAACACACTAATAAATACTTTCTGTTGCTCGCCAGGAGCAACTATTATTGGAACATACAATTTTTTTGAAAATATAAACCTTTCTAATGTGCAAATTTCTTGTATAATATTTATAGATTTTCCATTGCCTGATATCACATTGCCTTTGTTAAAAACAAAAATCAGGAATTATAGAAAAAACAATAAAAACTGGCTACTTGATTTAGTTATACCTGAAGCTATTTTAACATGCCAGTCGACACTCAATAACATGATTCGGCAGTGTAATAAAAAGACAGCAATAGTAAATCTATCTTTTAATAATCATAAATATTCTTATTCCCAGATTATTAATAACGTTTTTAAAAACATTGAGCACTGTATCGTAAATAAAGACGATTTAGTAAAAACAATTAAACAATGGCTAAAATAAATATTTTCACTAGAAACAACAAACGCAACTTCAGTTCACTGACATTGTCCTTACTCATTTCACTAATGGTAGTATTCATTATTCACGTTGGGTTTGTTTTTCCTAAAATTGAAAACAATATCCGCACCGGAAAAGAAGAACTATTAAATCAAATAAAAAAGGAAGTGCAAAGCGCCACCTCAATACCTTCAATTCTTGACGATTACAAAGCAAAAGGAGCTATATTGTCTATTACAAGAATATCTCCGTCAGCTTTGAAAAAGATATCCGAAAACCAAAAATTGGCTATACATGATAATAATTACTACCTCATAGAAATTATTCAGGCAAACTTTATTCATGATATTAGATTAGCGCTATTCGGAAGTATACTCCTTCTATTCTCGTTAACTTTTTTCTTTATTCGACTAATATATCTTTATATCGAAAATTCCGCTATCAAGAAAGATCTCTCTTCCTGGGAAAATAAAATAAATGTAATTGCCGGAAAAATAAATAACATAGAACCAAACCTGGCAGAAGCAATGTCAGTAATTCAGTCTGTTACACCTCATTCGTTTAAGGAATGGGAGGAATTGTATTACAAAAGTTGTGAATTTGATATATTACTTGACTCGTTCCGCCACAAAGAGGATATCATTACTAACTTTTCGAAAATCAAATCAAATATCGATTATAAATTTACAAATTATTATTTAAAGCACTTCCCGGTTTGGCAAAAAGAAGGAGAACCACATCCCTTATTCATCATGAATATACTGGATGATATTCGATCACAAAATTTTGCACGGCCAGTTTATCTGTTGGTATTTGATTCAATGAGATTTGATCATTGGCTAAAGGTAAAACCTATCTTCAACAAAGAGTTCCCAAGTTATTCAATACAGGAGAATATTTCCTGGTCATTATTGCCTACCTATACTGCTTACTGCCGAAACAGCTTGTTAGCAGGCAAATCTCCGAAAGAATGCTCACTGGAAGCCTATCATGGTCAACTATTAAACAATCAGTATGAAGAGTTACTTTTTCATAAGTACTTAAAAAACCATGGTCTCACCGGAAAGTATATACATCATGCGGAAACAAGCAGTGCATTTGAAAAACTCAAAAAAACTGAGAGAAACCCGGCTGACATTACAGCACTGATATATCTCTTTATTGACGGACTTACCCACTCAATGAGCCACACAAGGACTGATGAATCCCTATTTCGAGAACACGTTATAGTCGAGTTCAGCAAAAACATCATGGCAACTACTTTTGAGTTGATAAGAAAAAACAAAGGAATTCTAATTATTACAAGCGATCACGGAAACGTTCTTGCACAACAGACAATTCGAGTTAATCAATTCAATATTAAGGGTTTTGATCAAAAAGAAAATCTATCCCATGTACCCGACCGATTTCTCATCGGACAAGCACGGATTGATAAACTTTCGGATTTCAAGACGGCAAACACCCATCTTCTCCTTAATCCTGAAACATTTCTTCTTCCAGGCGATAATAATGTTAACTATGCTTTTTGCCGGGGACCATTCAAATTCGATACTGACGACCGGAAGAGAGTCTACGAGTATGTACATGGTGGAGCATCAATTACTGAAATACTAGTACCTTATATTATTATGAAACCGGAATAATCCTGATTATAGAAGGAGTATATTGTGATCTGCTTACGATGTAAAATAGTAATTAACAAAAAAATTGCAATTCCTCATCCTCATTCTCCGGACAAACTTTTTTGTCCTCACTGTAAAAGATTACTCTTCGATCTTGGACATGAAGAAGCGTTGTTAAGTCCAGCTGAACAAATTGAAAGATACGACCTGGCGCAACATCCTCATAATAAAAAAGATGTAGTCAATTACTATGAAGAGCATGATACCGATGTTAAAATACTGGGATGTTTGGATGCAGTCCAGAGTAAGGCAGACGATGTCGAAGCAAGAATCACCCTTTCACGACTTTATTTGATAAAAAAACAATATAACCTAGCATTGGAAGAAGCCTATACTGCAATCAGTTATGCAGGAGAGACAAAAGAAACAGTTGGTCTTTTGTCAGATATTTTCGCTGCAAGCGAGGATTATAATTCCGCTAGCAAATATTGCATCAAAATTTTGCAAAAAAATCCTAACGATATCGGTAGCAGGTATAACCTTGCAATTGCACTATTTTACTTGGGGAATTATTCATCGGCTGCAAATCAATTTAAAAAAATACTTCAAATAGACCCCACCAATAAGGATGCGAAAAATGCAATAAAAGAAATGAAGAAATATCTGATCAAGTAATGACTAATTGAGTACAGATAATTCCTTTATTTTCTCTATTCGTTTTTTCCCAATACCTTTCACCTTCCGCAGATCATCATAGGACTTGAAATACCCGTTCGCCTCTCGGTATTTAATAATATTCTCAGCATATTTCTTCCCTATTCCCGGGATATCTTGCAATTGCTCGCAAGTAGCCTGATTAATGTTAATTACGGCACTGCTGCTCTTGGTCCCTGAACTAACACCTTGTGTCTCTGAGGAAATCATACCTGCTGAAGGAATAATTATCTTTTGCCCATCGTGAAGCTGCATCGCAAGGTTAATATCAGTAAGATCAGATTTTTCCGTCATTCCACCGGCTTCCTTGATCAGATCAACAAGTCTAGTTGCATCAACTATTTTGTATACACCTGGTCTCCTAACTTCCCCTGCAATATGCACCATTATCAATGACCTCAACTGCTGTGGCTCAACATATTTCTTAGTTTCTTCAGTTTGTGACGGAATAATATCGATTACAACATTTTTGGGGACGGTAAGTTTTGAATAATACGTTTTATACAGAAGGATACCTATCGCTACAGTTATTAAAATAATAATAATAATCTCTTTATGTTTATTAAAAATACTTTCAAGTTTCTCTCTCATGCAGCCTCCGCAAATAGATGTTAATAATAACTATTTTATATCTATTTGCATATTTTTTAAATATTGATAATTATTATTGATATTTATTATTTTTTAACCTGGCTTACTAAAAAATAAAATCATGAAATGACAAAAAAGCCCAGCTTCTCTCAATGCGGTTTATAGATTACAAAGCTTTGCTTATGCTGAACGAGTAAGTGCGTATTATTTGTTTGACATTTATTTTTAATGTTGTTAGAATGTTTAAGCTTATCGGCGGTGTAGCCAAGTGGTAAGGCAGCGGTCTGCAAAACCGCTATCCCCCAGTTCGAATCTGGGCGCCGCCTCCAAATTTTTCCGGCAATTTAATGCCATTTGACAAAACAAATTACTCATGCCAAAATATACATGTCTTAAAGAAAATGGGCGCGTAGCTCAGTTGGTTAGAGTACTTGCTTGACATGCAAGGGGTCACTGGTTCGATTCCAGTCGCGCCCACCATTTTCTTAATTCGGTATTTTTTGGCTCTACTCCGAAGATGGGGGAATCCAGATATTAACGACATAGTATTTTAACCCACAATCTGTAATTTTCAAAGTTTCTAAAACCGTAAGCCCTTCTTG